>JACRFM010000096.1 GCA_016234305.1 Candidatus Kerfeldbacteria bacterium | reverse complement strand
GCAGCCAATAGGGCCCATGCCAGCAGTTGGTATATATCTTGCTTTGGTTAAAGGTTGGCTTGGCCGTGAGCTCGATAAATTATATCCTGTTTTGGAAAGTCACTTACTTTCACACCCGCACATAAATTACACCACTCCTGAACTTAAGCGCAAACGACTAAAATTGGCTCAGCTGGGTCAGTATTTTAAGAATCATCCTGTTCCTGTTGCTATTGTGACGTCATCTATTGAGTATGAGGCACAAATTGTGCTTCGTAGGGTATTTTCTGTTATCAAGGAGCAAGTGGCAGATTGGCCAGTTTCGTCGCAGCTTAAAAGGCGTTTGCTGAGTCAGTTTGCGAACTATGATAACGTGTATAATGCTTTGATTACAGCTTCTGATTCGAGCGAGATGCGCCTAAAACCGCACCGTGATTTATTTTCATTGGCACTGTATCGTTTAGGTTTAAAGCCGTCCGAATTTGATTCTGTTATTGGTTTTGAAGATAGTGAGTCTGGTCTTCTTGCAATTCGATCTGCTGGTATTGGTAAAAGTGTTGCTGTGCCGTTTAGTGCTACAAAAGGACACGATTTAAGCTCTGCCAGTACGTATTTATATGGTGGTTTGCCAGAAGCCATTCTTTTTTATAACAATTTTTTGAAATTGCAGTAGGGTGCTTTATTAATGGAAATTATTTTTATCTTGTCAAATCTTAATTTGACACAATTTTTGCTTGTTTTATTATTATAATACGGATTGTTGATAACTTTTGTAGGATAAAAATTGACAATTAATATAACCATTAAAATGCCCAAAACTAATCAGATCTTAGCTAAATTCGGTTTAGGTGATAAAGAAATCGCGGTTTATAAGGCCTTATTAACTCTGGGCCCGTCGCCGGTCAGGAAGATTGGCACCGCGGCCAATGTTAATCGCGGCACGACTTATGACATTTTAAAGAGTTTACAAGAAAGCGGCTTGGTTTCATATTATCATAAAGAAAAACATCAATACTTTGTGGCCGAAGACCCAATCAAGCTATTTGAACTTTTGCGCCGCAAAGGTGAGGTCTTAAGGGAATTAAAAGATGAATTACAGGAGGTTGTGCCCCAGCTTCGGTCTATGCGTACAGTAGTGGAGGAAAAGCCGGTGGTAACTTATTATGACGGCGCCCAGGGCATTCGCACAATTTTGCAAGATGTCTTAGACAGAGTTAATGAGGAAAAGGATAAAGAATATTATGTGTATTCTTCAGCCAGTATTAAAAATTATTTGTACGCTGGTTTCCCGGAATTTAATGAAGACAGGATTAGCCGCAACATTCATGTTAAAGTTATCTCCCTGGGCAGTGGCGGCGAAATGGCGGGCTTGGACGAACGTAAATGGTTAACGCGTGACAGCGGCACGCCCACCTATACCATAATTTATGCTGGCCGGGTGGCTATGATATCAACCGGTAAGGACGGTTTGCCAATTGGTCTGATTGTAGTTGATTCAGGCCTTTATGAAACGCAAAAAATAATTTTTAGTGATTTATGGAAGAAGCTATAATCCCCATGCAAATTGTGGTGCTGGCGGCTGGACACGGCAAACGGATGAATAATTCCGAGTTGCCCAAGGTTTTGGTGCCCCTCAAAGGCAAGCCGATTATTAAATATTTACTGGAGGCAATTAAAAAGTCAGAGGTTACCAACAAACCGGTTATTGTAGTTGGGCAAAAAGCGGACATAGTTAAACAAACTTTGGGGCCAGAGTATAATTATGTTTTCCAAGCCAAGCAGCTGGGTACTGGTCAGGCCGTAGCTTGCGCAAGGGATTTATTAAAAGATAAAGCAGCCAATGTCATGGTTTTATATGGCGACCACCCTTTAATTACGCCTCAAACCATTAAGCGCTTAGCCGAGTCTCATCTAAAAAGTGAGGCAACTATTACCATGGCGACAGTTAGAGTTGATGACTTTAATGGCTGGCGTAAACCTTTATATGATTTTGGGAGAATAATTAGAGATCAAATAGGGAAGGTTGTTAAGATAGTTGAAAAAAAAGATGCCGCTCAGGATGAATTAAAAATTACCGAAGTAAATCCGGGGTATTATTGTTTCCAGGCCGACTGGTTGTGGAATAATTTGCCGAAGTTAAAAAATGATAATGTCCAGCAGGAGTATTATTTAACGGACCTTACAGCCTTGGCTGTTCACCAGGGGCAAGCAATTAATTCTCTGGAGATTGATGCGCCCGAGGCTCTGGGCGTGAATAGTCCGGAGCAACTTAAGATTTTAGAGAATCTTATTTGTAGTTAGTTTATTTGATTTTAAAAAGTTTTATTTTTTTCGTGCCATCTTATTCATTGTCATTCCCGCGAAGGCGGGAATCTAGAAAAGATTTAAAAGTGCTGAATTTCCGCCTCCGCGGGAATGACAAATAAGAGCCTGGAGTCAAGGATAGTATGATGATTAATAAACAGATTATAATATAATTAATGATTTATTTATGTGTGGAATTGTTGGTTACATCGGCAATAGAGAAGCCAGTGGCATTTTACTGGACGGCCTGCATCGTTTAGAATATCGCGGTTATGATTCCGCTGGTTTGGCGGTAGTTGATGGTAAGCAAATAAAGCGCGTACGGGTTCAAGGTAAGGTGGCGGCCTTGGCTAGTAAATTAAAACAAGAGCCGTTGTCAGGCTCTAGCGGCATTGCCCACACTCGTTGGGCTACTCATGGCGCGCCTAGTGAAGCCAATGCTCATCCACATTGTGATGATAAAGGGCGGGTTTACGTGGTTCACAATGGGATAGTGGAAAACTATGCACCGCTTAAACAGGAATTGCAGCAGGAGGGGCATGTTTTTAGTTCAGAAACCGATACCGAGGTCATCGCTCATTTAATTAGTAAATTTTTAGATGAGAATACACCTTTAGAGTTGGCGGTTAAGAAGGTTTTAAAATTAATCAAAGGCACCTACGCTTTATTAGTTATCGCGGTGGCTGAACCCGGGAAAATAGTGGCTGCCCGGCAAAGCAGCCCGTTGCGTTTGGGTGTAGGCCAAGATGAGTTTATTATTGCCTCGGACGCTAGCGCCATTGCCAATTATACCAAGCAATTAATTACTTTAGGTGATGGTGAAGTGGCTGTCATCACACGCGCTGGTTATACTATTTCTGAACTTCATGGCGAAGTTGATTTAGACAAAGACATTGAGGAAATAGATTGGAATTTAGACGAGGCGGGCAAGGGAGACTTCCCGCATTATATGTTAAAGGAGATTTTTGAGCAACCGGAAGCGATTAAAAACAGTTTGCGTGGTCGTTTATTGGTGGAAGATGGCCAGGCGGTTTTGGGGGGCTTGCGGCAGGTTGAGGATAGACTGCGTAAAATTAAACGCTTGCATTTGATTGCCTGCGGTACGGCTTATCATGCGGCTTTGGTGGGTGAGTATATGCTGGAGGAATATGCCAACGTTCCGACTGAAGTTTGCGTGGCTTCGGAGTTTCGTTATCGCAAAGCTATACTTGACCCCGAAACGGAAGCGGTGTTGGTAATTAGCCAGTCGGGCGAAACGGCTGATACTTTAGCGGCGGTAAAGGAGGCTAAGGAAAAAGGCTTATTAACTTTGGGTATTGTTAATGTTGTGGGTAGTAGCATTGCTCAGGCGACCGAAGCCGGAATTTATAACCACGTTGGGCCGGAAATCGGCGTAGCTTCAACCAAGGCTTTTACCTCCCAGTTAACGGTCTTGGCGCTGCTTACTTTATTTTTGGGTCGGCAACGGAACATGTCGCTGGTTATTGGCAAAAGAATAGCCGAAGAATTAAAAGCTTTACCTTTGAAAATTGAAAAGATACTGGCTGGTAGCCAACTAATTAGTCAACTGGCTAAAAAGTATGTTAGAGTTAATAATTTTTATTATGTAGGACGCAAATATAATTATCCTATAGCCTTGGAGGGAGCCTTGAAACTTAAGGAAATCTCTTATATTCATGCCGAAGGCGCGCCGGCTGGCGAACTTAAACACGGCCCTTTAGCGATGATTGACAGTAATTTTCCCGCGCTTTTTATTATTCCCCAAGACAGTGTTTATGAAAAGAATGTAAGTAATCTTGAGGAAGTCAGGACTCGCGGCGCTAAACTTTTAGCTATAGCCACCGCCGGTGATAACCGGCTTGCCGGTTTAGCTGATGAGGTGTTGTACATTCCTAAAACTTTGGAAATGTTAACGCCGATTTTGTCAGTGGTGCCTTTGCAGCTTCTGGCTTATCAGCTGGCGATTAGTTTAGACCGTGACGTTGACAAACCGCGCAATTTAGCTAAAAGTGTGACTGTGGAGTGATTATTAATTTAGATTATGAACATACTGTTATTTGAAAATAATCAGACCGCTGATTTATATCCAATCACTTTAACTCGGCCAGCTTTTGATATCTTATGCGGTGGCACGACTTTATATAAATTATTGGCCCAACATTTTAATACCAAACAGTTTATTTTTAAAGTCAGAGATTATTTAACAGGCTTAGTGGCTCAGGAATTCGGCCGTCAGAATATTAAATCGGACAGATGGCTTTTTTTAGACGGTTCAGTTATACCCCAGGCAAGCAATATTGTTAGATTAGTAAAAGCTGCGGCTAAGGGTAAAAGCTTTTTGGTAAAAACTGACCAACAAGTAGTAGCGGCCTTAGTTGATTTAGCAACTTATAAATTAACTTCAACCAAGTTAGCTAACTTAAAACTAGAGCAAATTCAGCCATTCTTATTAAGTCTTAGGTTACCGGTTTTAAAATTATCTTTGCCGCGGTTTAATCAGGTTTGGGAAGTGGTAGTGGCTAACAAAAATATTCTGGGAGATAATCTAAAGCATCTAAGTCGCGGTTATCGCCAATTACAGCGAGGTGTGTTCGTCGGCCAGAAAGTTAAAATTGAATCAAATGTGGTCTTCGACGTCAGTCAGGGTCCGATTGTGATTGGCAACGAATCAGTTATAAGTTCTTTAGCGGTTTTGCGCGGTCCGTTGTATATTGGTCAGAAGTGCCTGGTTAAGTCGTTAGCAGAACTTAAAGAGAGTTCCTGTATTGGCGATGTTTGCCGCCTGGGTGGAGAAATTGAGGCTTCAATTATGCAAGGTTATGCTAATAAGCAGCATTATGGTTATTTAGGACACGCTTATGTTGGTTCTTGGGTTAACTTAGGAGCCGGTACCACTAATTCTGATTTAAAAAATACTTATGGTGAAATTAAAATAAACGGCCGAAGTACTGGTCAGCAATTTATGGGGTGTATTATTGGCGACTACAGTAAATCTGCCATCGGTACTCTTATTTATACTGGTAAAATAATCGGCGTCAATGGTTTATTGTATGGCACAATTAAGAATAATGTGCCCTCATTTACTAATGCTGCCAGCAAGTTAATTGCCTGTCCTTTAACGGTAGCTTGGAAAATGCAACAGGCCATGTTTAAACGAAGACAGGTTAAAGTAACTTTGTCTGCTCGTCGCTTGTTGCAATTTGTTTATAAGTTAACAACCCGGGAACGTCAGCAGGCAGCAGTCGAGGTAGGTAAATTAGTAATTTAGTAT
>JACRFM010000008.1 GCA_016234305.1 Candidatus Kerfeldbacteria bacterium | reverse complement strand
TTTTTAAAATAAAACTTTTAAACAACTAATCACAATTTAATCATATTATCTAATAATTAACCAACGTACATATGACGATAAACTATTGGACAGTTTTAATATGCGCCGTACTGGCCATGGTAATTGGAGCAATCTGGTATGGCCCGCTCTTTGGCAAAAAGTGGATGGAAATCGTTAACATAAAACCTACTGACCTAGCAGCGCGGGAAAAAATGCAAACGGGCGTCTGGAAACTCTACTTTGTCCAATTTTTGCTCACCCTTTTCCAGGTCTATGTGCTCGCTTTCTACATCGCTGGTTGGAAAGACGCTTCCGGACTAGAAAATTCCTTATGGATTTGGGCTGCCTTTGTAATGCCAATTATAGCCGGCACAGCCATGTGGAACAATGATTCTGCTAAAATTTCATGGGCGCGTTTTCTAATACAAGGAGGCTACCAGCTTATTTTATTTGTGCTATTTGGCCTGGTGCTTGGCTATTGGCAATAAAAATAACCTGCAACATTAATTAGCTGCGATTTCAGACAAAGCAGTTTAATTATCTGGGCTTAAATCAATCACCTCATCAACCACGCCGATTGATTTTAAAATGGCCTGGGATTCTACTACGTTAGCCAAACGGGGAGTGGAGTAGTTATCAATTATAACCGGAATTAATTCAGCCTTATTCAAAACGGCCTTAGTGTCGCTAGTTTGACTATCAACTTTTACTGTAAATTTGACAGCCAAACCTTGCCGTGTCTTGGTACTCCACATTTGGTCAAAAATAAAATTACCCAAACTGTAAAAAATATATTTGCCCCCACACCCATTACCTAAATCCAAGGCTTGATACTTTTTGCCATCTTTTACCGTAACTGGATTATCAAATGAACTTTTTTTACAAGCCGGGTGTGGGGGCGAGCCATTATATTTTTCTACAGTCTGCACCCAGTGCGGATGATGACCAATAACTAAATCAGCCCCATAATCTACAGCGGCGTGAGCAAATTTAATTTGCGCGCTGTTAGGCTTGTGCTTATATTCCGTGCCAGCATGCATATTAACCACTACCAAATCAGCTAAGACTTTAGCTTGGGTAATGGCTGTTTTTAAATTAGCCAAATCTTCAATTCGCGCCACATTATTGTTAGTCTTTTTGCCATTATCATTAAGTGAAGCGTAAGAAACGGCTATAAAACCTATTTTAACTCCCTTAGCTTCAATTACGGCGGGCTGCCAAGTTTCAGTTAAGTTTTGACCTACGCCGATGGCCTGAATATTATTTTGCGTTAAATAATTTTTAGTATAAATAAGCCCCTTAAGCCCTTGGTCTAACGTATGATTATTAGCTAAACTTAAAACTTTAAAATTATATTCCCGCAGACCCTGCATAGCCCAGCGCGGCGCGTTGAAAACCAGACTGCCGGTCTGGGGATAACTATCCTTACCGGAAAAGGGCGACTCCAAATTGCCTAAATTAAAATCAGTGTTTAATAATAGTTCTTCCAGCTGGGAAAAGGGAAGCAGGGGATTTTTAGCTTTAACCATTTTCGCCGCCACATTACGAGACAACATAATGTCACCCACCGCCAAAAAAGTAAACTCACTGTTACTTATTGCCATAACCGCGCTGCTGGACTTACTTGGCAACCATAATAAGCCAACCAATAAAATTGGTAACAAGAAACTATATTTTTGTAACTGTTTTTTCACAATTACTTTTATCCTTCGCCCTATTCGTACGAATTAGACCGTACAACATAGTGTTATTTATTATAAGGTACTATTAATAAAATCTTTATGTCCGCGGATAAAATCAGCCGCTGATAACGCCCTGCCGCCTTCAAGTTGAAGCAATTTAACAACCAAGCTACCACTGCCACAACCAATGATTAGTTGGCTGCCATTCATTATCACTTTTTTAGCTTCACATTTATAATCAACCACTGCGGTTTCCAACAATCTCAAGCGTTTATCTTGCCACCTAGTCCAAAGCGCGGGCCAAGGCGTAAAAGCGCGGCGCTGTCTGTCAAGCTCCAGGGCGCTTTTTGAAAAATCCGCCTGGCCATCAGCGCGCGTAATCATTTTAGTAAAAGTCGCCCGGCTGTGAACTTGCGGAACAGGGGAGATAGAGCCATCCAAATAATGGTCTAGACTAGAGAGTAAGAGTTTGACTGACAGCTCAGCTAATTTTTGTGAAAGTGTCAGTGTGTCGTCAGTTTCCGCTACCCGACACTTCTCCTGCGCCAGCATCGGCCCATGGTCAACTTGTTCATCAAGCACTATTAAACTGACACCGGTTTCAGTTTGCCCGTCACGCAAAGCGTACTGAATTGGCGCAGGGCCGCGATACAGTGGCAAAAGCGAAGGATGAACATTAACTATGCCTTTAGGATAAATATCAAGCACATTTTGGGGAATAATTTTGCCAAAAGCCGCTAATATAGCCAACGGCGTGGCGCTATCAGCCAATTGTTTTTGTATGTCCTCTGGCTTTAAGGTTTTAACCTCCAGTAAGGGCAATTTTTTATCTTGAGCCAACCACGATACCGGGGTTGGCGTTAGTTTTAAACCGCGGCCGGCTGGTTTAGGTTCTGTGGAAACGACTAAAGACGGCTGCAATCCGGCCTGAAGCAGGCCGCTTAGTATAATGGCGGAAAAATCAGACGTGCCGTAATAGACAAAAGGAGGAA
>JACRFM010000094.1 GCA_016234305.1 Candidatus Kerfeldbacteria bacterium | reverse complement strand
TTTCCGATTGTCTTTGGCGAGCTACAATCTCACTGGAGTTCATAGCCGGGTAGCTTGGTCTTCGCAAATAGCCGGTGAATTGTTAGCTTGGGGAGCTCTGCCGCAAGCTGATAATTTGCAAGACGGCACCAGCAATTTAGAAATGTATTTTATAACTTATACAGCCGCTGAATCTTTGACCATCACTACTGCTAGTTTGCCCGCTGCCATGGTGGGCTCTGCTTACAGCCAAACCCTTACCGCTACCGGCGGCACTGCGCCCTTAACTTGGAGTTTAAACATTGGCTCGCTACCAGCCGGACTAACCTTATCTAGCGCCGGCGTTATCAGCGGCACGCCTACCACCAGCGGCACAGCCAGCTTTACTGTTCAGTTGACTGATAGTGTTGGTGTCACCGTTATCAGCGCTCAAAGTATAACTGTTCAGCCGCCCGCCAACCACGCGCCGGTTTTATCATTTAGTCTGGCAACTGGTTATATTACCGATGGTATAAATCCCAGCGTTAGTTTTACTAATTCGCCGCCGACATTCAAGGTAGTGTACTCTGACGCCGATAATAATCCGCCAGCTCCACTTAAGTTATTTATTAATAATACATCGTATGATTTATCAGCTGAATCCGGTGCAGATGGTGATTTTAGCAATGGGGAACATTATACTTTTACGCCACCGGTTGGCACATTAGCCAAAGGTATATATAACTATCATTTTACAGCCAGTGACGGCACGGTGGCTACGCGCTTACCCGCCACCAGCGAACTGGTGTTTGAGGTGAGGTATGATCCTGTTATCATCGTGCCCGGAATTATGGGCTCGGCTGAGAAGAATGGTGTGTGGATTATTGATCCCATTCTCCATACTTACGACGACTTAATAGAGACGCTAAAAGTTAACGGTTATACTGAAGGCCAGGACCTTTTCACCTTTGCCTACGACTGGCGGTGGAACAACACACTTACTGCCGTATCTTTACAAAACAAGATTAATCAGGTGCAGGCTGTTTGCGGTTGCGCCAAGGTTGACCTGGTAGCCCACTCTATGGGCGGCCTTGTAGCCCGCAGCTACATCCAATCTGATAGGTACGAAAACGACATTGACCAACTCATTTTCCTAGGCACCCCGCATTTAGGCGCACCAAAGGCATACTTAATGTGGGAGGGCGGTGAATTTGGAGTTGAATTTGAAGATCGGTTCCAAAAGTTTATGTTCTCAAGAGAAGCAAAGAGATTAGGTTTTTCTAGTTTATTTGATTATGTTAAAAACGGCCCAATAACTTCAGCACAGCAGTTGCTACCAATATACGATTATTTGCGTGATAAGAATGCTAGCAGTTTAAGAACTTATCCTAATAATTACCCACGCAATACTTTTCTAGAAAATCTTAAGGATAATATCTCCGGCCTATTAGATTCAGGGGTCAGAATTACTAATATTGTTGGTGAATTAGATGAATCAAGTACAATTAACTCTATTCGTGTAGTACCATCTGCTCCCAACCAACTTTGGGAGCACGGTTATCCTGATGGTTTTGATGGTTCAACCGCCGATAGAGGTTTAGAAGTAGGGAAGGGTGATGCAACCGTTCCAATTGAAAGTAGTAGTTATTTAGACAGTGATTTGCAGACGTTGGTTACTAGTCATTTAGGTCTTCCAACTAAAGCAGAGGCCTTAGTCTTTAAGAAGCTTATTGGTACAAGCGCTTCGGAGCTTATAGATAACTCAAGGTTCATTAATATTAGGTTCCTCATTATAAAAATACTTTCACCTGTTGACGTGGTTATCATAGCTCCCGATGGCAAGAGGGTTGGCAAGGATTTCTCAACCAGTCAGGAATTAAATGAAATAGAAGGCGCTTTCTATTCCGGATTCGTAGGTGATGATGAATATGTTACTATCCCCAATCCTTTGGACGGCGAATATAAGATTATGGCGCAGGGGGCCGATAACGGGGGTTTTTATACCGCGGCAGTGGGATACCTTAGCGATGAGCAATCAGTGGAACGTGATTTTACGGCCCAAACTACCCCTGGTCTGGTTACAGAACTTAAATTACAAGTTGATAATGTCAATCCAGAGACGCTGGATATAAAACCTGCCGATGTTGTACCCCCTGTAATTACCGTTGTTTCACCTCAATCTAAAGATTACCTACGTTCTGAAGTTTTACCAATCGAGATGAGCGTTACTGACATTGATTCTGGAGTCGCTACCAAAAAGATTAAGTTTGATGATAGAATTATTCAGAGCGGTGACAGTATTGATTTATTCTTTGAAAAGCTTGGCAGCCACAAGTTATTGGCCAACGCCGCTGATTTTGTAGGAAATGTCGCCCAGTCAGAAATACCTTTTAGAGTTATAGCCACGCCCGAAAGCACGATTTCGGATATTGAGCGCGCGTTTACACTAGGTTGGATTACTAGTAAGGGAGTTAAGGAGAGCCTGGTGAGGAAGCTTAAGCTAATAGTTAGACTTGAAAAGCGCATTAAATTTTTAGAGGAGAAGCTACCGGGTAAGCCAAAAATTGTGCGACGAATAGAAATAATTGAAAAGAAAATAGATCGCCTACTGGCCAAAGCCATTCGGGGTGAACTTAAAGTTTTACGCGGTAAGCATATCAACGAGCAAGCCTATAATTTATTGAGTGAGGATATTAATTGGTTATTAGATTATTAATTTATTGTTTATGATAGGGGTTATAAAAAAAATAGGGTTATTTGTGGTTATGTTACTATGTTCATACCTTTTTTCTCCACTTGCCGGTGAATTATATGACAAAGTAGTTCGTAGTGTGGGCGGTTGGATTGATTTTAGGCCCTTAATTGGGTTGCCAGCGGCCTTCATCTTTTTTCTCCCCCTCCTCTTTACCGCCTTCGGCGGTTTAAAAAAGTACTGGTGGATAGGTATTTTACTTCTTCCCGCCGCAGCGTTTGAGGTTTATTTTGATTGGGCACACATATATTTCCCCATAGCGATTGGACTAATTGGTTGGCTCTTGGGTCTTGGTATCTCCAGATTATTGTCGCGAAGTCAAGATGTATAATTAGTCGTCGTCGGTTGATTCTCTGCGTGATGTAGCTCAAGCTTATAGTTAGATTGGACAAAAGAATAGAGTATCTTGAAGAAAAATTTCCTGGCAAACCCAAGGTAATTAAGCGAATAGAGAAAATTGAAAAGAAGATTGATAAAGTTTTAGCAAAGCTTTTGTTGAAGGATATTGAAAGGCAAAAAGGTAAGTATATTAATGACCAGGCTTATAATTTGTTGGTAGAGGATATCAATTGGTTGCTTAATAATAATTAATTTGAGCTGTTCAAATATGAATATTTTAAAGAAAATAACTATTTTAATATTCGTTTTGGTTCTATCCTTTTTTAGTTATTATCCATTTTATTCTCTCTATCCACTTTTTTTTGCTTCAGCAAGGACAGGCAGTATATTTATTGGCTACGAAGCAATAGCTATTGTACTTGTGGGTATAATTTTATCCTACATTTTCTTCATCCCCCTCCTCTTTACCGCCTTCGGCGGTTTAAAAAAGTACTGGTGGATAGGTATTTTACTTCTTCCCGCCGCAGCGTTTGAGGTTTATTTTGATTGGGCACACATATATTTCCCCATA
>JACRFM010000093.1 GCA_016234305.1 Candidatus Kerfeldbacteria bacterium | reverse complement strand
TGGGTCAGGAGATATATGGGCCGGTGCTTTATGACCCCTGGATAGGTAAGGTTACAAATCAGCCGCCGGTGCTAAGTTGGCTGGGGGTTGGTGGTTACCAATCAGACGGCGTGGACCCAAGTGTGAGTTTCACCGGCTCAGCGCCGGCTTTCAAGGTTGTGTATACAGATCCAGATAATGACGCACCTGCATTGCTTAAGGTGTTTATAGATGCCGCCAGTTATGACATGGTGGCAGATTCAGGGCAGGACGGAGATTTTAAGAATGGCGAAGTATATTACTTCACCCCGCCGTTGGACGCCTTAATCAAAGGCCTGCGCCAATATCACTTTGAAACCAGCGACGGCACAGTGTCTACCCGCCTCCCCGCCCAAGGTGAGCTGGTGTTTGAAGTGAGGAATATTCCCGTGATTCTTATACCAGGGATTTTAGGCACGGAAATGAAGAGGGGAGATGAATTATTGTGGATGGATTTAAGTCAAATGTTGTTTAGTACGAATGATGATTTCTTAGACCCATTACAGATGAATAGCGACGGTTTACCTAGCGACAGTTTGGTTTCCGCATCTGATGTTGTTAGGTTTAAAGATATCCCCGGCCCGTTTAATTATGATTATTTTGATGGTTTAGTTAAGGAGTTTATTAGCAAGGGTTATATTGAAGATGATGATATTTTTGTGTTTCCCTACGATTGGCGTTTGGATATTAGGGTTATTGCCCAAAGTTTAAATAATAAGATTATCCAAGTTTTAAGCCAGTCTGGCAGCCTAAAAGTGGATTTAGTAGCCCATAGTATGGGTGGTTTGGTTGCCAAGCAATACATTATTGATAATCCGGAGTCAAAAATTGATAAGTTAATTTTTATTGGCACACCACATTTAGGTGCACCAAAGGCGCTCAAAGCGCTACTGTTTGGTGATACTTTTGGAGTACCATTGATACTCAATCAATTAGAGATGAAGAAGCTAGCTCAAAATATGTTAAGTGTTTACCAGCTTTTACCAAGCAAAGAATATTTTAATCGAATCGGAAGTTATTATTATGATTTATCAAGCACTAACCAAAACGAACATAAGGTTTTAACATTCTTAGAGACTAAGGCCTTGTTGGTAAATAGAGATTATAATATTTTAGGTATTGAATCAGCGGATAGTCTACATACCGAGGCGTATGATAATTTAAATCTGTCTACGTATGGCGTGGACTCTTATAATATTTCCGGTTGCAAGAGCCCGACCATTACCGGTATTGTACAATTGAATAAGCCGAATTTTGTAGGTTCGCTTTTGGGAGAAACTGAATATATGTTGTATATGGGAGCTGGCGATGAAACTGTACCGTTGGGGAGTTCAACGGGAGTAAATGTCTCCTATGCTAATAGTTATTATTATAAGAGCGCAGAGCACAGTAAAATGCCTAGTCAGGAAAGTATTCGTAATCTAGTGACTCAAATTGTCACTGGTAAAATTAATAATTCCGACTTACCAACTGACGTTATTCAAGACAGCACCCAGTGTAAGTTAAAAGGTAAGTTAGTTTCCGTACATAGTCCGGTAGAGCTCCATGTTTATGACGCCCAAGGCAACCACGTAGGTCCTGCCGAGAATAACTCAATTGAAGAAGGTATTGGTGGTGTAACTTATGAGGAGGTAGACGGCAATAAATTTGTATTTCTTTCAGGAGATACCAGTCAGAGTTATACGGTAAAACTCCAAGCTACAGGAAACGGCTCTTTCAATATGCGCGTCAAAGATATAGTTGATGACGCGGTTGGTAACACTATCTACTACAATCAAGTACCTATAACTTCTTCAAGCAAGGCAGAGCTTGCCATCAATTCTGTGGTTACGGGTGATTTACTGCTTGATAGCGCCGGTAATGGTAATCTTGAGGTTATTCAGCCTAGTGCAATTTTAGACGCCACTCAAAGCCAAGATTTAGTTAAACCAACTACCACCATTAGTCTTTCCGGAACTTCTGGTACCAATGGTTGGTTTAAGTCGCAGGTAGCTATTAGTTTAACTGCCATTGATGATAATGCTGGCGTGTTAAGAACAGAGTACAGCCTAGATTCTGGCCAAACGTGGGTGACCTATAATGACCCGTTTAATGTTACTAGCGAAGGTAAAATCACCATTTTGTACAGGTCCATAGACCGGGCTGGTAATATAGAAGAATTCAAGTCCCAAGAAGTTAAGATCGATGCCATACCACCCGAAGCCAATATTGTGTTTGACCAGCAGATTAAGGATATTGTTATAACTGGTATTGACGCTCTATCTTCCGTTAGTGTGACAGAGGTAGATAATATAACCACCTTAGTTGATGAAGCCGGGAATACCACAGAATTGAGGTTTTCAGAAAAGAACCGTCGCCGTTCGCTTAGTGCGAGTTTACTTAGTATAAAGTATAATGGAGTTGAGTTGAGTACTGCTAAACGAAATAAGTTCAATTACGTTTGGGTTTATAATAAACAAGGGGTTTTGAGGGAATTGATTCAGTCAATTACATTTAATAATGACTTCGTTATTTCAGCGGTGTATAATTCTAAGAGGAATGTGACGATGATTATGGGTAAAGATGTAGAAAAAAAGAAGACTCGGGAAATATATAAAGGTCTTAAATTAATTAATATAGTCACGGATAAGGGTAAGATAAGTTACAATATTAACTAAATTATTTATGGAATTCTCACTAGAGAGCAGGCCGGTATTAAAATACATTTGTTTTATTTTATTAGGAGTTGGCGGCACTCTTCTCCTGATGTTAGCAAGTGAAGTAACAAAATTTTCGTACTTTAATGTTGGTGGTATATCGTGGGCTTCTTGGAGTTATCCTATTTACTTCCTGATTAGTTTTTTGTTTTTCTACAAAATTTTCCATCTTCCTCAAAAAGTAAAAAATATTATTGTCATATTGTTCGTCATATTGTTCGTTTGGTTTTATTATATAACACAAGGTAGTATATTTCAGAATCCAATTCCCTTTGGTTTGTTTGCGTATCCTTATTAGAAAACCTTATTTGCATACTTTTATCGTGGTAATTTAGTTGTGGGCCTTATGGTCCGCATTTTCGATAAAAAGCTGGAAAAGAGAATTGAGTATATAGAAGAAAAGCTCCCCGGCAAGCCTAAAGTAATTAAAAGAATTGAAAGAATTGAAAAGAAGATTGATAAAGTTTTAGTCAAGCTTTTATTAAGGGATATTGAAAGGCAAAAAGGTAAGCATATTAATCAGCGAGCTTATGACCTTATTAAAGAAGATATTAATTGGTTACTAAATAATAATTTATGAACAATATAAAAAAGATAGGACTATTGATTATTGCGTTGTTGATCTCAGTTATATTTTCTTCACCTGCAGGTGGGCTTTATTATAAATTTTTTGGCCCATCTACAAGCTTCATTGATTTTACATCTCTAGTTGGCTTACCCTTGTCCTACATCTTTTTCCTTACTCTTATCCTCACCGCCTTTGGTGGTACCAAGAAGTATTGGTGGATAGGAATTCTCCTTATTCCCGCCGCAGCGTTTGAGGTTTATTTTGACTGGGGGCACATCTATTTCCCAATAACCGTGGGTCTTATCGGTTGGCTGATTGGTTTAGGCATTTACAAACTTCTACTCCATAAGTAAGTAGGTGCTTAGGTGGGGAGCTGATTTTGTTAAAATAGTGTGATTTAATCGTGGGTCATAAGGCGCGCTTTTAATTTGTTATCCGCCGTAGATACTTTCCTATTTGCCTAAATAGGAAAGTATCTAAATCCGTATATGATAAATTATGAATATTTTTATACCAAATAAGATTCTGTATATAGCTGGTGGCGTCTTCATTCTTATAGTTGGCATAGTTATTGGAGCATCATTCAGCAAACCGTCGGTAGGGAAGCCAGTAACCGCATCAAACCCACCAACCGTTCAACCAACGGCCGGTGAAGTCACACCCCCTGGCGACAAGGCTGCGGCTGAACTCGTTAAAGTATCCCGCGTTATAGACGGCGATACGATTGAGATTGAAGGCGGCGAGCGCGTCCGTTACATCGGCATGGATACCCCCGAAACCGTTGATCCGCGTAAGCCTGTACAGTGTTTCGGTGTTGAAGCTTCCAAAAAGAATAAGGAGCTGGTAGAGGGTAAAATGGTTCGTCTGGAAAAAGATATTACTAATCGCGACAAGTATAATCGTCTGCTCCGTTATGTCTGGCTGGGCGATACGCTGGTAAACCTAGAACTTGTTAAACAAGGATTCGCCCATTCCTACTCCTACCCGCCTGACGTTAAGTATCAAGAGCAAATAGTTGCCGCCGAAAAGCAGGCTCGTGAAGCTAAACTCGGCTTGTGGAATGCCTGTCCTGCAACCACAGCTTTGCCCGCCACTGAACCTCAAACCGCTAACACTAATTCTTCGCTCGCACCCGCCGACTCTTGTACAATCAAGGGCAATATCAGTGCCTCAGGCGAGAAGATATACCACCTTCTAGGGTGCGGCTCGTACGCTAAAACCATCATAGACCTGAGCCGCGGCGAGCGCTGGTTCTGTTCTGAAACAGAGGCCCAAACTGCCGGCTGGCGTAAGGCACTTAACTGTTTTTGATGAAGTAACAGATAACACGGAAAGAAATACGTAATTAATTACGTACCTACGGCGGGTTTATAAGATGTATAAAAGCGATATTGCCGAGGTCGAAGACCCACTTTTGGAGTGGTTTTTAGATTAGCCTACGGCGGGGTGCAAGAGCTAAGCCAATTTTTAAAAACCCAATCCCTGACATTTTTCTACCTAGTCTAATTTCCGCCAAAGGCGGACAGGCGTACGAATAGTACCACAGCTTTGACCTCCCCCACCCAGCTCTAATTCGCGCGAATAGGTAGAATGGCTTAGTTGGGCAGTTTGGTTTAATTTGGCCTTGGCCGGGCCAGCGTGACAGACACGGGCAGAACGTGTTATTTTTACGTTATATGAAGCTATTTGTCACCGGTGGGGCCGGGTTTATCGGCTCAAACTTCGTGAGGCACATTTTACAAAAGTATCCTGACTACAAGGTTACCAATTTTGACAAACTTACTTATGCAGGCAATCTTGATAATCTAGCTGACATTGCCCAGGGTGAGCGTTATGATTTTATTAAAGGTGACATTGCGGATGAGGCCCAGGTCAACGAAGCGCTGGCGCGAGGTTATGACGCCGTTATTAATTTTGCGGCTGAGACGCACGTGGACAGGAGTATTCACGCCGGCGCCCGCGACTTTGTATTAACGAACACTTTGGGTGTTCAAACATTGCTTGATGCCGTGCGCCGTCACGATATTAAAAAAATGGTGCAGATTTCAACTGACGAGGTGTACGGCTCCCTGGAGTTGGAAGACAGCAGTCAATTTACCGAGGATACGCCTTTCCAGCCCAACGCGCCTTATGCCGCGGCCAAGGCTGGCGGCGACCTGATGTGTCGCGCCGCCTTTAAGACCTACGGCGCGCCGGTGGTGGTGAGTCATTGTTCCAATAACTACGGGCCTTATCAGTTTCCGGAAAAGCTTATCCCGTTCTTCATTTTTAAGGCGCTCAAGGACGAACTACTGCCTTTGTATGGCGACGGTAGGAACGTGCGTGATTGGTTATATGTGCTGGACCATTGCGAGGCCATTGATTTGATGGTGCATAAAGGCGTGGCTGGCGAGGTATACAATATTGGCGGGCATAATGAGCGCTCGAACCTTGATATAGCCAAAATAATTTTGAAGGAACTGGGCAAGCCGGAGAGTTTGCTTACCTTCGTAGCCGATAGGCCGGGGCACGACAGGCGTTATGCCATAGATGCCTCAAAAATAGAACGCGAGCTGGGCTGGAAACCCAAACGGGATTTTGCCACGGCCATTCGGGAAACCATCCGCTGGTACCAGGAACATACAAATTGGGTTGCCAAGCTGGAGGCCAGGAAAGCGGAATTAAACCCGCACATTAAGTGAATTGAATTTAGAATTTAGAAGCTAGAATATAGAAGCTATGGGGCAGTTCAGGAAATTTAAGCTTGCCACGCATGCCGACGACCGGTTTTCTTTAACGCCTCTCGAAGTCAAGGAGCAGCTTGATTTTATCATCAAGCGAGTTTACGCCATAACGCAAGGTAAAAAACCCACTGGTTCCCATTGTCACAAAGTAGAGCGGGAATGCTTTATTTGTTTCCAGGGCGGGGTGACAGCCGCCATTGACGACGGCTCAGGCTTAAAAGACGTGCCGCTTCAGGCAGGTGAGGCCATTTACGTCGGCCCTTACGTCTGGCACCACTTTAAAGATTGGGCACCTAATACGGTTTTAGTGGCTTTGTCGTCCACCACTTATAATCCCCAACGCGAGGATTACATTAACGATTACCAGGAGTTTAAGCGGCTAGCTATCTCAAGCAGGACTATTTCTGTCCGGTCCCGCACCTTAGCCACTAAGACTGCTTATGGTTTGCGGGATGCCGCCTTGGCGGTCACCGGACAGAAATAGTCCTGTTGATTAAAAGGAGTTTTAAGGTAATTAGTTGGATTCGTAACCATCGAGGGCTAAAATACCCTTATGGTTACTACTCGAAACAACGTTTTCAACTGTGCGGCCAACTTTTTGAGAGGCAGAAAGTGTATTTTCTGCGGTTCGTTTAAGGTATACCGGA
>JACRFM010000092.1 GCA_016234305.1 Candidatus Kerfeldbacteria bacterium | reverse complement strand
TTGTCCAATCCGGTTTATAAGTTGAGTTGTTAGACGTTTGATTGTAACGCCCGCCACGCCGCCGTAGCAGCGCACTTTGACAACCCAGTTTATTCGCCCAGCGAATGTCTTTATCCAGCCGGTCGCCAACTACCAGAATTTGCTTAGCTGGGAGTTTGAGTTTTTTAAGGCCGGCTTGCAAAGGATGATGGGTAAATTTATTTTTACCGACAACTTCGCTGATAATGATGATTTGGAAATATTTAGCTAGTTTTAGCTTTTTAATAATGGCTTGTTCGCGCCTCACCGTGCCGTCTATGATTACGCCGATTTTTAAGTGTTTCTGTTTTAACCAATTAAGTGTGACTTTGGCGTCAATAAACAGATGACATTTTTTTATAAAAGCTTTGTCCAATTCAATCAGCCAACGCAGTAGTTCCTGGTGAGTGAGTTTGAGACTTTGTGATTCTAAGTAAGTTAATAAAATTGTTTTTGTCCAATTATGAATTAAAGTGTTTTGAAAATATCGTTTTTTGACTTTTTGACGGGCGGACTCGTAATCTTTTTGAAATTTGCCATAGCTTAGCTGCGGTTTAATTTTTTTAACCAACTTAAAAGCGGTCGCTCCGACGGCTTGATTGGCCGCTTTAACATTTATCAGCGTATCGCGGAAATCAAACAGCATGCCTTTTATCATACGACTTAAACAATCATCGGGATTTGCGGCAGGTCGATTTTTTTGCCGGTAATTATGCTTTCAATGCGGTAAGCGCCGTGCGTGGGCGCTTCAATAAAGCCGTTCCAAGCCGTGCGCGCCAAACCGCCCGAATTCACCCAGTCAAACAGCCACTCGTCTGTGTAGCGCGGGTCGTTTTGGGTAATGCCGCCGGCCACGGTTTTAAGCCACAAACGGTTAAATTGTTCTTGCGAGCCAATCGGCGGCGCGATAATTATCGGCAAACCTAAGCCGGTGTAAAAAGACATTTCCGAAGGTTTGGTCCACAAAATGTCAGTGGTGTGCAGAATCTGGCTGAACTTGGTAAAGTATTCATGGCGCGTGGCGTTGTGAATGATATTAATATATTTACCCAGGTACTTGGTCAGTTTCAGGTCTTTAATGCCTTGTTCATAATAATGATAAGTTTCTTTGTGTGTGCCCACAATTAAGTTCAAGCGGATTTTGCCTTGGCTGATTTTAACTGATAAACTATCGGCAATTTGTATGCCTAAGTTGCGCTGCGCGCCGGCGCCGCCAATGGTGAAGGTTACGGTGAGCGGATGTTTGTGATTGGTTTCGTACCAATGCGTGCCTAGGCGCCTGGCTAAGGCGCGGCTGTATTTGGCGCGGAAAATATTCTTAGGGTCAAGATTTTTTATGCGGCTGGATAAATCATGCCTAAGCACCGGTTCTTTGGGTCCGCCGACTAGTTCTTTGGGCAAGGGGAAGCCAGTTAAATAAATATTTTCTTCCCGCACGCCGTAAAGTTTTAAGCGTTCTACCACGCGGCCGTTGGGCGCAAAATATTTAATCTGACTTTGTTTAGGATTCAAGGGGGCCCAGGTTCGGCTGCAATCAGCGTCACAAATCGTGCAATAAATATCTCCGGCATAGCCCATTTCTTCAGCCATAAAAGCGGCCTGGAAAAAAGTAGCTATGAGCGGCAGGGGGCGGCGGCTGATTAATTCTATTAAATGTTTGCCTAAGCCTTTTTTAATCAGGTCGTAACTTTGTTTTAATTGCAGACTGGGGCTGGATAAATCGCGCCGCGGATAAAACGGCTCAATCTGCTGGAAATGGTCCATAATTTCAAAAACCAAGTCGCCTACTACCGGTACGCTTTTGAAACGGGAAACGCTTTCATAAAGCTCGCGTGAGGTTTTCCAATATTGCCGTTCGGATTTAGGGATGCCGCGGTAATTGTTGGCAATCAGAATAGGGCCGTAGGCTAAGTCTTTTAAAGCATAAGCGGCTCGCTCGTGGCCATAGCCCATATCCACAGCCACTACCCAGGCCTTGTTAGAATGTTTTTTAATCATATGTAATTAGTATAACAAAAAAATCAAATAGATATAACTCAGGCACCACAGACGATAGCTTGGCAGAGGGGATACCTCTGCGCCCTTTTAAGGCGCGAGAGCATAAGATGAGGCAGAACCTAGGGGCGATTGAAAAATCGGAGCGTTTTGCTATAATGTTAGGTAGTTAATTATTAACCATATTCTTATGGATAAATGGATTCTAGGCATTATCGGCGTGGTGGTTTTAATTGCGCTCTATGTGTGGAGCGGTTACAACAGTTTGGTAACGGTTCGTGAAACCGTGGCCAATCAATGGTCGCAGGTGGAAACGCAGTACCAGCGCCGCTTGGATTTAATTCCTAATTTAGTGGAATCGGTTAAGGGTGTAATGAAGCAAGAACAGGCCGTGTTCGGCGCTTTGGCCGAAGCTCGCACCAGATACAGTGGCGCCGCTACTGCCGACGACAAGGCCAAGGCGGCCACTCAAGTGGAATCGGCTCTGGGGCGGCTTTTAGTGGTAATGGAGAACTATCCGCAGCTTAAATCAGCCGAGAATGTGCAAACTCTAATGGCTCAGCTTGAGGGCACGGAAAATCGGGTAAGTGTGGAACGTAAGCGTTATAACGATGCGGTGCAAACTTATAATTTGCGCATTAAGCGTTTGCCTTCCAGTATTTTGGCCAGCTTGTTTGGCTTTGCTGAAAAAGCTTATTTTGAAGCGGCGCCGGCAGCCGAGAACGCGCCTAAGGTTAATTTTTAAGCAGTTACGTTTCCAATTTTAGGTTTACAACAGTAAAAATAATTATGAAACGGCTGGCATTATTTTTGACAGGGCTGATTTTTTTGCCAGCCATGGTTTTAGCTTACCAAAGTCCAGGCAAGCCCGCGGGTTGGGTGAATGATTATGCCGGTTTGCTTAGCTCGGCCGATAGTCAGCAGTTGAATCAGAAATTATCAGATTATACCAAACAGAGCGGTAACGAAATTACTGTTGTCACCATTAATTCACTGGCGGGCGATACGATTGAAAATTTTGCCGCCAAATTGTTCCGCGACTGGGGTATAGGTAAGAAGGGCCAGGATAATGGTTTGCTGATTTTAATCGCGCGCGACGACAGAAAAATGAGAATTGAAGTCGGTTATGGTTTGGAAGGCAGTTTAACTGACGCCCAAAGTTATTGGCTGATTAACAATGTTTTGAAGCCGGCTTTTCAAGAGCAAAAATATTTTGACGGTTTAAACCAGGCGGTGGATAAAATAATCAGCGCTCTGCAAGGCGGAGCCAAATTACCCAGCGATACTTCGGCCAACGATAATCAATTGACCAGCGAAATGACTGCTATTTCTAATTATTTTTGGTTGGTTATTTTTATTATCATGTGGCTTGGCAGTCTGCTGGCTCGCTCCAAGTCTTGGTGGGCCGGTGGCGCAGTTGGCGGAGCAATTGGAGTTGCGATTGGTCTGCTCAAGGGTTTTTTGTATTTTGGGTTATTTTCCATGGTTATTCTGATACCTTTGGGTTTGTTGTTTGATTTTATTGTGTCTCGCAGTTATAGCAAAGGTAAGGCGCGGGGTTATATTCCTTGGTGGATTGGCGGCGGCAAAGGGGGCTTCGGCGGCGGTTCGGGCGGCTTTGGCGGTTTTGGCGGCGGCGGTTCGGGCGGCGGCGGTTCGGGCGGCAGTTGGTAAACCACCACACCAAAAATGCCACAGCCTAAGGTGTATGGATGAAAGATGTTCGTTTTTATGCAGTTGGTATGGAGAATATAGCGTTGCTTAAGGTGTGGTGGTAAATTTTTTATGGCGGCATGAACGAGAGGTTTATTTACGCCTCTTGTTTTAGATGTTGACAAATATTATACTTCATGATAGATTTAATTTTTCCAAAACTGCTCTTTTCAAAAACAACTCAAAATAATTCACTAATCTAATTAGGAGTAAGACATGAGTAAAGTATTAGCTCAACCAGACGCTGTTATGAATCTTCGTAACAGTCTTATACCGTTTTTAGGCGAAAAGTTTTTAACTAAAATAATTTCTATTTCAAATGAGGTGGCAACTGATAAATCAATTTCCCCTCGGTTTCTTGCTTATTTTAAAAAAGACGGTTTGCCTTGCAATATTTATTGCATCTCGGTTTGTGAGAAAAGTCTGAATCGTTTTAGCAACCCGGATAAATTTAAGAGTATTCTTAAAAAAGCGGTTGAGCAAAATAATGCAATTGTCTCTCTAAATAATAACAGTGTCGTTAAGTTTTTTAGTAAAGAACCTAACGATATAATACAAGCAGTTAGCCTGGTGGTTAATTTCAAAAAATAATTTTAGCTTGACAAATTTATAGGCCTTCCCAAATTTTTAATAAACCAATTGGGCGGGCTTTATTTTTTAAGCAAAAAATGTTAAGGTAAAAGTCGCTAGTTGGCAGTTTATGGGTTAATGTTTCCAGGATTTATTTTTCAGCGTCATTTTTACGGAGGAGAAGAGTTTAAAAAATTGGTAGCCAGTGGTTTTACTTTATCTGGCGGAGGATTTATGGGTATGTGAATATTTTCCTATGCGGAGGGATCGCATACCGTCGTCTCTGGTGGGGGCAGGATAGTCTAGTGCGTCTCGCCTGTGGCGGGATATATTCTTAAGAAGGGTAAGAATATGTATTGTGTTTATATAATAAAAAGTCAAAAAACAGAGGAATATTATATTGGTTCTACTGGTTGTTTAGATGATAAAATAAAAAGGCATAATTCCGGTCGTAGCAAGGCAACTCAAAAAGGCAGGCCGTGGAGTACAATTTTGATTGAAAAGTATAAAACCAGAGCAGAAGCCTTAAAAAGGGAAGCACAAATTAAAAGTTATCACGGAGGAAAAGCGTTTAAGAAATTGATATTCAGTAATCTCGTGCCAAGCGGAGAGATCGCATAGTGGTCTAGTGCGCCTGCTTGGAGAGCAGGTATACCGCAAGGTATCGGGGGTTCGAATCCCCCTCTCTCCGCTTGGCACGAGATAGTGTCTAGGTGCGTCCCGCCTGGG
>JACRFM010000090.1 GCA_016234305.1 Candidatus Kerfeldbacteria bacterium | reverse complement strand
TGATAGCAACTTGGTTAATAGTTTAAGCGATTCCGGCCTTAAAAAAGTCGTAGTAACAGTGACTTGGTCCAACCGACAAGGTGGCAGCGAATTATTAACCTTCACCAGCTTACTAAGCAACAAATAATATGTCACGGGGAATGTCTTTAGTTGAAGTTATGGTTGGTGTAGCCCTAGTAATTATAGTGCTAATGGCCACTTATTCTATATTTATATTATCACAACAAACTCAAAGAAAAATCAATGACCGAGCTGAAATTGTACAAAACGAACGTGCCTTACTTGACCGCCTGGCCCGCGAATTAAGACAAGCCAATGATGTGGTAACTTCTCTACCAGCCAATGAAATATTATTTGAGGATGGACATAATAACTTAGAAGACGGCATTATTAAATACCTCCGCTACTATCTCTCGGGCACTGATCTGTATCGCGAAATCGGACACTATTACTTCCCAATTGCGCCAGCTGTTTATGTGCGTCATGATGAAACTGATGCCAACGGCTATTCACCAACTTACAGTACTGAGGAAACTAAATTGATTGGTGAGTATATCTCTAGTTTAAGTTTTACTGGTACGAACAGCGACTTAACTATTACCATGACTTTAATAAAAAATTCTCAAACCTTAACCCTATCTACCAATGTCTCACCCCGCAATACCCAATAATCACCAACCAACCGGATTTATTCTAGTGGTTGTTTCAGTCATTACTGCCAGCCTGCTACTCTTGGCCAACTATTTACTAAGCCAGTCAATCAGCGAAACCAGAATATCCAAAAGCGAAAACGCGGCTAGTAAAAGCTATTACCTGGCTGAAGCCGGTGTAAACGAAGCAATTTTTAAATTAAAAAACGACAATACTTGGAAAACTAAATTTCTGGCTGGAACTTTGAACAATGACACGGCTAGCCGCAGTCAAGTTTTTGACAATTATGGCAACTATACAATCTCGGCGACTAGCGTTAGTCCAGCCCTAGCCGACATCACGGTAACAGCTAATTATCAGATCGGCAGCAAAACAGCCAAGCGGATCATTAAGACGCGCTTCGCCCGCGCTACCAACCCAGCTAACACCTGGTCACAATCGCTCTTCGCCGGTGGCAGCGGCGGGAACGAGAACGGCAACGTTACCATTGAGCGAAACTGCACGGCAAACGGTGGAACTATCCACGCCAACCAAACCGTTAAGGTAAAGAGCAACGCTACACTCACGGTAAACGACGCCATGGTGAACGCTAGTAACAATATCATCATCAATTCGGGCGCCTCGCTCATCCTCAACAACAGCACCCAAAGCGAGGGGGTAGCTACCATTGGCATACCGATCGTTGACTTCGATTCATCTTCGCCAACCTCACTTAAGAACCGCGCCAACCAAACCTACACCGAGAACTCATTCAAAAATCTCCCCTCGGGCACAACCTTGAACGGTATCACTTTCGTTACCGGTAAGGCCGAATGGATTAAGAAAACCCTAACTATCAACGGTATCCTGGCCGCCTCTGACGACATCAAGATTCAATTGGAAGCGGGGCAAACCTTAACCGTCAATAGCAATACCACCACGGGCTCCGGCATCTTCGGCAAGGACGACATCACCATTGAGCTCAAGAATACCTCGCTCACAGTCAACGGCCTGATCTACGCCAGTAAAGAACTCAAGGTAGAGCACGATGGCACCCCCACCTTCAGTGTCACAGGCGGGGTCATCGCCTGGCACCTCCTCATCGAAGGAGACGACGGCGGTACCTGCACCATAACCTACAACGACGAGCTGGCCTCCCGACCCCTTGACCCGGTGTACAATGGCAACGAGAGCCCTATCATTAAAGTTAACCACTGGGAGGAACAATATTAAATCCAACCACCAGTGGGATAAGTTAGCAGGCGGCTGGCTCTATGCTATAATAAAAATATGTTTTTTCAACCTCGTACCGACCATATTGGTTTAGATATCAGCGACCATTCTTTTAAAGCTGTCCAACTTAAAAAAGGGCTAAGAGGCAGTCTTAAGTTAGTTGGAGTAGGGAATATTAATATCGCTGAGGGAACATTCAATGACGGCGATCTAAAACAGCCTGATAGTTTTATCAAAGCCGTCAATGATTTAATAGCCAAGCCCACTTGGGGCAAATTCACCTCAAATTTAATTGTCGCCTGCCTACCGGAGAGCAAAACTTTCATAAAAATGATAGATATTCCCGTCCTGACCAATGCGGAAGTCGAACAAGCCGTCAAATGGGAAGCCGAACACCATATTCCCCTGCCTTTTGAAGAAACCTATTGGGATTGGCAAAAAATTGAACTGGCGCCTAATATCATACCTAATCGCCAGCCGGTAATTTTGGCCGTATCACCCAAAAATATTGTTGATTCGTATTCGCAAGCCTTAAGTCGCGCCCACTTAACCTGCGTGGCTATGGAAATTGAAGCCCAAGCCATTGTTCGGAGCCTAATTCCCACAAATAGCCGGGGAGAAAAAAACGCCACTATAATTATTGACATTGGCGCCGACCACACCAGCTTAATAATGTTCAGTTTAAATACCATCCAATTCACCGTCTCGCTGCCAATTTCTGGCAACTTGATAACTAAAACTATTGCGCAAACATTGAATCTGGAAGAGACTTTGGCCGAAGAAGCTAAAATCAAATACGGACTTGACTCACAGGTCCATCATGGTGCGATTTATAAAATACTCCAAGATATGATTACTGACCTAATCCACCGCTTACGTGAATCGCTTACGTTTTACAGCGAACATTTTCCGCACAATCCGCCAGTCGGCGAAATTCTGCTCTGTGGGGGAGCGGCCAATTGCAAAAGTATTGATAAGTTAATCCAAGCCGAACTAAAAATACCAGTTAAACTGGGAAATCCTTGGTCTAACATTACGCCTTCCCCAAACCAGTTATCGGCCGCTGAGTCATTGTCTTATACTACCGCTATTGGCTTGGCCTTACGTGGTTTAATTTAAATTTATGCCTAACATCAGCCTAAATCTTCTGCCCGCCGAACGAAAAAAGGCTATTGATACAATCCTATCTTATAAATACCTACGGATTATAACTTTTTTACTGCTGAGCTTCACCTTTGTGGCTTCAAGCTTGGTAGTAGCAGCCAGACTTTTGCTACAAGACAATCTAAATGAATTGTTGTCTAGCAGTATGGCCATTAATCAAAAAAATACTAGTTTGGATAAAGAAATATCACAATTAAACAATGAGCTCAAAAATATCAGTACTATCCAAAATGATTTTACTAAATGGTCGACTATCCTAGGAAATATCATCTCAATTATACCCAATAACATTGAAGTAAAATATTTAAACATTGAAAAAACCAATGGCCGGTTTAACCTGAATGGCCGAGCCCGTGAACGGGCTGACTATCTTAAACTCAAAGACAATTTGGGAAAGTTTCCTTATTTGGAAAAATTAGAAACCCCCTTAACTAATCTTTTAGTGCGTCAAAATGTTGATTTTCAGTTCAGCGGTCAAATAAATCTTTCGCCGGCTAAACCCAAACTATAGTTATGAATTTATTAAGACAAGGTCGTCAACACATAATGATTATATCTACCGGTTTAATGGTAGCGGCTAGTTTAATATTGCTTGGTTTTGTTACCTACCCTTCCATTGTTGAAATAATGAAATTAAACGACCACATCTACCAAGAACGAGTTGATTTGGAAAAACTTTACCGCAAAGGACAAATTCTTAAACAAACTCTGAAAGATTACCAAACCATTAAACCAACTTTAAATCAATTTGCCAATATTTATGTGGCTCCCGACAATGAGCTTGATTTCATTACCCGCTTGGAAAAAGTAGCCACTGAACAGAAAGTCAACCAAGACATAACTTTAGGCTTGGCCGACAAAAAAAATAAAGCGAGTAAACTACCAATCCAGTTGCATATTGACGGCTCTTTGGCTAATTTCGTTAAATATCTAACTGGACTGGAACAATTGGACTATTATTTGAATATTGAAACCCTGCGTCTGGGCGGCTACAATAAAAAAACTTCCACCACTGAGGCCAATAACAACTTTACTCTGTCCGCTTTCTTACTTGGTTCAGCTTATTATAAACCATGAAACTTAAACCATTACAATTACCCAAAATAACTCTGCGCCGCCTGCTGCCCTGGCTGCCGCTAGCCAGCTTTGTAGCTATGTTTATACTACTACTGGGCTTAATTTATTTTCTTTACCGTAATTTTTATCAAACCATAGCTCAAATCAAAGTGGTTTATATTTTACGCACCCAGGTAGCCTTGAACCAAGTTGATGTACTTTTATATAAAAATGTCACCGCCGCTTGGGAAAATAAAAAGAAAATTGACCCCATTGTGGAACAAATCACCCATGACCCTTTCGTTGTCTTGCCCGAAGAAAAAACTCAAGACCTAAACGCCGGACTTAATCAAGCCAACCAAATAGTACCTTAAAATATCAAGTTAATCAGTTTAGACAGCCTCCACTTTTTTAATTTGGGGGTATTTTTGTTTTAAGGCCTTAGCTAAACCATACTGCAAGGTAATTGGCGCTAAAAAACAATTACGGCAATTACCTTCCAACTTTACTTTAACCACACCGGTGGCGGCGCTCCAGGCGATTAACTTAATCCTGCCGCCATGGCCGGCCACGTATGGTTCCAATTTTCGTAAAACAGCTTTCAGGTCTTTACTGGTGGGCTGCTTTTTTAACATAAAATTATTTAACCTGAGCTGGGCTGACAATTATCATTACCGCCGCGCCGGTCTCAACCTGGCCGCCGTTCCAATCGTGCGCCGCCTGAGCCACAATTTTTTCCGCATAACGATAATTCTCGCCGCGCCTGGTGCCGGGGTCATTGGTAATCAACTCATCGCCTTGGTAACCTTTAATTAACAACATATGATAAAGCGGCCCCGGACGCCTAAAATAAGGATTACCTAATTTACGCCCCGCCGCTGGCACTAAAACTAAATTACCGCTATCAATGGCTTGACGGATTAAACCAGCGTCATAAGACATAACCCGCGCTGTTAACTTAAAATAATCTTGCAAAATACTAGCTACCTCATTGGCCGTGGTATCTTCATAAAAACCACGTTCCTGTTTTTGCCACTCCACCAGCTGCAAAATGGCTTTGTCCGCGTCCGCCGCGGACAGGCGTAAACTTTTATTGCCTTTAAAATACTCCGCCGCCATAATCATACTCGCCTCTTCGCAAGCTTCCTGATAAGGCAGCCCCCAATTGCCGTAAGGCGCCTGCACCATAAACGGCACTGGTAGAATTTTAAGACTATGTTTAATTACGGGCTTGGTACTTTCATAACTAAGGACAACCGGCGGTTTATCAATTGATGAACCATCAGCTACGACTGCCGGTTGATTAATAACCGCTCTCTGATTTTTAGTAGCAGCCTGGCAACCTAAAGCTGCCAGCACTAAAACTGCTCCGCCGCCTAAACTAAAAACCTTTATTAAGCGGTCAAATTTCATAATCACATCTTAACTCATAGCTTGGCTCTTGACTAGTTTATCACTTCGTCTTATACTTAACTTCGCTTAAGTATCATACATCAAACCTTTACTCTTACTCTCTACTCTTACTCGTTTTTATATGGCACATACCAAAGCTGGCGGCTCTACCAGTTTAGGCCGCGATTCACAAAGTAAACGCCTGGGTGTAAAATTATTTGCCGGCCAAACCGCCAAGGCGGGTATGGTGATTGTTCGCCAACGCGGCACTAAGTTCTTTCCCGGTTCAGGTGTAAAAAAAGGCAGCGATGACACTTTATTTGCCGCTCACAGCGGTATAGTTAAATTTATCCGTAAATGGCGCAAAAGCTATAACGGCAAACTCAAACTAGCCAGTTATGTTAGTATTGTAGCACCGGAAAAGTAGACTGCTTAAATATTAAAAAACTCTCCACTCTTAAAGTAGGGAGTTTTTGTTTATTCTTAATTAGTATAGATACTAAAATTAGCCTTGGCTGCGGCCATAAATTCCCGGAATAAAGGATGCGGCCGCAACGGGCGTGACTGAAACTCCGGATGAAATTGCACGCCCACAAACCAAGGATGGTCTTTGAGTTCTATAATCTCAACCAATTTACCGTCCGGCGAAGTGCCGGCAACAACTAAACCGACTTTTTCCAAACGGGTGCGATAAGTATTATTGAATTCATAACGATGGCGATGGCGTTCCGAAATCTCATTCCGTTCATAAGCCTGATGGGCTTTGGTATTCTTGGCAATCTGGCAATCCCAAGCCCCCAGGCGCATGGTCGCGCCATAATCGCGCGACAGCAGCTTTTTCTCCTGCTCCGGCATTATATGAATTACCGGGTGTTTAGTTTTAGGCTCAATCTCCGTGGAATTGGCGTCGGCCATATCGGCCAAATGCCGGGCGATTTCCACAGTCGCGAGCTGCATACCATAACACAAACCAAAATAAGGCAAGTTATTTTCCCGGGCGTATTTGACCGCTTGAATTATACCTTCGGTACCGCGGCTGCCAAAGCCCCCTGGTACGACCAGGCCAGCCATATTTTTTAAATATTTTTCCGCGCCGTCAGTTTCGATTTTTTCCGAGTCAAGCCAATGTAATTTTGGTTTAACTCCATTGGCCCAGCCGGCGTATTTGAGCGACTCTATCACTGATACGTAAACGTCCGACAAAACATAATCACCGGTGGCAAAGTACTTGCCCACAATGGCAATCGGCACTTCCGGCTTATCGGTTTTAACGACTTCGGCTAATTTCCGCCAGTCATTCAAATCTTTGCCCTTAGGCTTAAGACGGATTTTCTTCAAAACTCTGTCGGCAAAAGCCTGCTCGTCAAACTTTAAAGCCACGTCATAAACCGATTCTAAATCAGGATTGGAAATAATATCATCACTGTCCATATTGCAAAACAACGCCAAACGCTCTTTGCGTTTGCGGTCCAGGGGTTTCTCGGCGCGGGCCACTAAAAAATCCGGCTGAATACCCATACTATTTAAGAGCCGCACTGAAGTTTGCACCGGCTTAGACTTCATTTCGCCGACGGTCGGCGGCGTGGGTAAATAACCAATGTGAACTTGCAAAACGCTGTCTTTATCGCGTAATTTCATAATCCGCGATGATTCATAATAAAAAATATTCTGATATTCACCGGCCGTGCCACCAAGTTCAATTATCACAATATCGGCTCGCGATTTGCGTCCGGCGTTTTTAATACGCCGAATAATTTCATCACATAAATGCGGTATGGCCTCCACATCCTCACCTTCGTAGCCAAAAGAACGCTCCCGTTCAATCACCGTCTGATAAACTAAACCCATAGTAATAAAATTATCTTGCGACAGCGATAAATTCAAAAACCTTTCGTAGGTGCCAATATCCTGGTCAGTCTCAATGCCGTCGTCACAAACAAAAACCTCGCCATGCTCGGTGGGGCGGATGGTGCCGGCATCAACATTAAGATAATTCTCGCATTTAACCGGACAAACCCTATAACCCTTGCTCTGCAGGAGTTTGGCCAAGGAAGCGGCGGCTATGCCCTTACCGACCGAGGACATTACGCCGCCGGAAATAAAAATGTATTTAGTTTTAGCCATACCCAGTAATGCAACTTGGCTAAACCACTCTTACGCACGAAGCGTGGTTAGACAAGAATAAATGATTAAATAATTTTAGATAAGACATAAAGTTATAATAGCTGGTGGTTAGGGCGAGCCCAGAACCAAGAGCTACATAGGAAGTACTGACATTATTGCTGTCCATTTTGTAAGTAATGTGTTCCCGTAGCGATGTGAGGGTACCGTGCTTGCTCTGGTACTGGGCGAGCGCCTGCCCGACGGCCGGCGGGCTAACCGAGTTGTATTACTGGGCATAATAAAATAATTACGATTTTATAAGGTTAACGGTAAAATCAACTTTCTCCTGTCCGTCTAACTTGATAGCTACCAGATGACTGCCTAAGGTTTTTAAATGTTCCTCTAAGATTATATCAGAACCATCTACTACTGCCCCGTATTGCTTTTTAATCGCCTGGCTAATCTCCAGCGGACTAACGGCGGCATATAATTTTCCGGCCGGTGAAGCTCGGGCGGCAATCTCAACCGCCTTACCGTTAAGACGCGCGCTTAAATCCTTGGCCTGACTAATTTTAGCCAAGGCTTGATGCTTCTGTTTATCAGTCTGCTGCTTTAAGTTAGCTAAAGTTTTGGCTGTAGCCACCACCGCCAACTGACGCGGCAAAAGAAAATTTACCGCATAGCCATTGCTAACCTCTTTAATTTCGTTAGCCTGGCCAGTGCCGGGTACGCCTTGTAATAAAATAACTTTCATAAAAAAGGCCAGCTTGACTGTTTAATTTTAAAAGCCGATTCCCGCCGCGGCCACAGCTCAATTATTTGTATATCTTTAATCTCGGCCGCCCCGGGATTAGTCCGTAGCCAACTTATAAATTTTCTTACTGACTCAAGTTCACCCTCAACTTCGGCCACCAATTCATCAACTTTAGCTTGATTCTTCACCCAACCACCTAAGCCCAACTTCTCCGCCGCCAGCTTAATCTGCCAACGCAAACCAATGCCTTGAACTTGGCCGCGCACTGTTAAGCGATAGCGTTTAATTTCGGGCGCCATACTTAACTAAAGATTATCTAAACCACTAAATTAACGACTAAGCAGTTCCAAGGCTCGTTCCAGCTGATTGTCCTGCTTGGCGGTTACGTCATCAACAGATTTAACTTCAATATCAGGTTTTAAACCATTCTTATCAATAGACCGGCCTTGCGGCGTTAACCATTTGGCAATGGTTAATTTTACCGCCGAACCATCGGGAAAATCTTCCAGATTCTGAACCGAACCCTTGCCAAAGGTTTGCTCGCCAACGATGGTGGCTAATTTATAATCCTGCAAAGCGCCAGTTACAATTTCCGAAGCTGAGGCTGAACCGCGATTAACCAAAATTACGGTAGGCACGCGGCTAAGTTCACCCCGACCGTTACTGTCATAACTCTTAATCTCACTGGCGGCTGTCTGCTCCTTAACTACCGTACCGCCCGTTACCCAATGTCCGGAAATGGCAATGGCCTGATCCAAAAAACCACCGGGGTTATTACGTAAATCAAAAATCAAACCCTTAGGGCCCTTAGCCGCTAAATCCTGCCAAGCAGCCATAAACAATTTATTGGCGTCGTTAGAAAAATGCGCCAGCTTGATATAAGCCACTCGCCCTTGATTGTTTGGTAAATCCTTAAGCTCGCTTTGGACGATTTGAATAACTATGCGGGCGCGCACTATTTCCAAAGTTTTGGGCTCATTTTGCCCCTCTGCTAAAATCAACAATTTCACTTTGCTGCCGCGCGGACCGCGAATTAAGCTAACAGCATAATCAACCGCCATACCGCTGGTATCATAACCATCAATTCCCAAAACTTTATCACCCGGCTTTAAGCCAGCCCGTTCGGCCGGAGTTTTAAGAAGCGGCGCGATAATGACCAAACGATTATCTTTGATGCCTATTTCCGCGCCAATCCCGTCAAAACTGCCCTCCAGTTCATCGGCGAACTTCTTGGCTGTTTCCGGGTCCATATAAATTGAATAAGGGTCACCGAGTCCCGCGACCAGACCGTTTAAGGCGCCATAAAATAATTTGGTGTCACTAACCGGCTTTTCCAAATAAGTATCATGAACATACTTCCAAATCTGCCAAAACAAAGAAAAATCAACATCTTTGCTTAAATAGGCCGGTGCGGTCTGATTAATTCCGGTAACCCTGCCCGCGCCCGGACGCGACCAATCCCATTTAACTTCCCCACCCAGCCCCAAGCCCAACAAAAAAGCCGCCAGCACAAAAATAGCGGCTAGTTTTAAAGGTACCAGCTTTTTAGCTTTAGTGTTTATAAGTGTTGCTAAACGATTGAATTCCATAATCAATTTGCTATTGCCAGTTTAACACGGAGTTTTAAGTTAGGTCAAAAATGAAGCCTCCACAGGCTCATCCAGCCTTCGTCCCGATGTACATCGGGACGAAGGCGGAGTAGGCCGCCCGAGGTATCCTTCGTTTCTTCGGCGTCCATCCGCCCGCGTCCTCCTTGGGAGGACGAAGGCGGATAAAGCTGGGTTCAAACTAACTGTAAAACAGTAACTTTGATAATTAAAGCCTTTTCACCCGCGCCCCTAAGGCCAGCAAACGACTATCCAGCTTCTCATAACCACGGTCAATCGTCTCTACGTCATTAATCAAAGTTTCGCCTTCGGCAATTAAACCGGCAATAATCAAAGTCGCGCCGGCACGCAAATCAAACGAACTGATTTCCCGTCCATAAAGCGGCGTGGGTCCGTTAATAATCACGCGATGCGGGTCGGCAATCAAAGCATTGGCCCCCATTTTAGTAAGTTCCGCAATATGGTTCAGCCGGCCTTCATACATGGGGTCGTGTATCAAAGAGGTACCACTCGCCTGAGTAGCCAAAACCGAAAACGGGGCTTGTAAATCCGTGGGAAACCCAGGATAAGGCAAGGCCTGTAAACGAAAAGGTTTTAACTGCCGGCTGGCGCGTACTACCATAACATTATCTTTGATGTCAAAATCCACTCCGATTTCCCGTAATTTATACAAAACCAAATCAAGGTGTTCAGGCAGTACCGGTCTAATTTCAATCCGGCCCCGCCCGACCGCACCCAAAACCGCCCAAGTACCAACTTCAACCATATCAGGAATGATTTCATGCTTAGCGCCATGCAATTTCTTAACACCCTCAATAATTAAGTTATGACTGCCTAAGCCATTTATCTTGGCTCCCATTTTTATTAAAAAGTGGCACAAATCTTGGACATGGGGTTCAGCGGCGGCTAATTTAATGGTGGTGGTGCCTTGAGCTAAAACCGCGGCCATAATTAAATTCTCCGTAGCCGTTACGGAAAACAACGGCAAAACCTCGGCGCCAACCAAACCCTTGGCAGTCAAATGATAACTATCATGTTTTAAAGTTACGGTCGCGCCCAATTGAGTGAGTCCTTGTAAATGATCATTCAGCGGACGATTGCCAATTATGCAGCCGCCCGGTTCAGGTAATTCAACTTCACCGCACCTAGCGAGTAAGGGCCCGAACATTAAAACTGAAGAACGCATGCTTTTAACGAGCTGCTTGTCCAGTTTTTGAAGATTAACGCTGGTAGCTTCAATTCTTACCACTTCCCCTTGTTGTTCAACTTTAACTCCCAAGCCTTTAAGCAACTCTAACATCTTAGCCACATCCGAAATTTCGGGCACGCGCCTGAGTTCGATAGCGTCAGTCGTCAACAAACTGGCGGCCAAAATCGGCGTAGCGGCGTTTTTCGCCCCCGGCACCGTAATCTGCCCTTGCAAAACCTGGCCACCTTCTATTAAAATCTTACCCATGATAATATGTAAAGGCTTATAAACCGACTGCCACCGTTTAATTATAAGTTAACCTAATAGTTATTGACAAGTATAATGAATCTCACCGTTAGACGTTTTATTTATCTAGCCTTTTTTGCGGTTTTTTTTATTGTCGCCGCCAGCCTGCTGCTCTATCTGCAAGGTTACCGCTACAATTCAGTTAAACACAAACTAGAACGGACCGGCGCAATTATGGTTGATAGTCAGCCTAGTGGTGTAAATATATTTTTAAATGATGTCCCGGAGCGGCATAAAACGCCGACAACCTTAGGTTCGCTCTGGCCGCAAAATTATACTATCCGTTTGGAGGCCGACGGCTATCAAGTTTGGCATAAACAACTGACGGTCAAACCTTCAGTCGTAACTTTTACCGGTAAAGTTCATCTTTGGCCCAATCCCGCCACGGGCGAGGTGGCCGCTACTGGAAAAATCAATCGGACTCAACTTTCCCCTGACCGGGAGAATTTATTGTATAACATCAATTCCGGTTTAAACGCCGGTTTATGGATTATTAACTTAGTTTCGGGAAAATCAACCCTGCTTGACCGTTCTACCATTAATAGTTTTGCTTATTTAGAGTGGTCGCCCTCCGGCCGACAATTTTTAGCGGCTGGCAGCGGCAATGGCTTGACGACTTGGCAAATATACAACCTGGCTCTCCAAAACTGGCAAAAACTGAATTTGCCCACGGGGATTAAAATCAAAGCGGTTCACTGGGGCCAAAGCGACGACGAAGTTTATTTCTCTACTCCTGATGAAGTATATCTTTTCGACCGCAACACCAATATAACCAAGCTAATTTGGCGGGAAAGGCTAAATGATTTTCGTATTCACGATGGCTTGATTTTCGCCCTCGGCGGCAATCAGTCCAGTTCCGTCACCATTAAACTGCTGGATTTGTCCAACTTGCAAATTATCTTGCTCGACCAGCCTGCCGGCTTATCAAATAATTTAGAATTTCTCCCCGCCGGCCACGATTGGCTGCCCTTGTTTGACTATGACCGCCACAGTTTATACCTGCTGCACTCACCCCTGAGCGAGAGCAAACCGATTCGCCGGCTGCCCGAAGTTACTACTCTTGATTGGTCACCAGACTACGACCGCGTCTTATTAACTAATAATATTGAAATCTGGGATTACCAGATCAAAGCCGACAAATTAAATTTTATCGCGCGTCTAGGTTCGCCCTTTAGCCGCACCCGGTATTACCTTAAAGAACCCTACCTGCTAATAGCCATAGACAAGGAGATTTGGGCGCTAGAACTTGATAACCGTGATACTCAGCAACGCTGGCTGCTGGCACGCTACGATAAAACTATCGAGGATATCTTTGTCGACACCGACGCTAAAACTCTGACTGCCCAAACCGCCGATAAATTGTACCGTCTTAATTTAATGGCGCCTTAGATTTTTTAGCTGCCAGCAAATTAGCTTTAAGCAAAGAATCAAACGTACCGGCGTCAATCCACTCGCCTTGAACAATATCTACTTTGAGTTCGCCCCGCTTTAAATACCAATTATGAATGTCGGTAATTTCCAATTCACCGCGGGCGGAAGGTTTGACATTTTTAGACACCTCCACTACCCGATTATCATAAATATACAAACCAGTCAAAGCGTAACTGGATAAAAATGTTTGGGGTTTTTCCTGAATGGTTACGGCTTTCATTTGTTCGTTGAATTTAACCACGCCAAAACGCTCGGGGTCAGGCACCTCTTTGGCAAAAACCTGCCCGCCGCTCTTAAATGATTTAATCGGTTGGCTAAAATCATCCTCAAATATATTATCGCCTAAAATCAGAGTAACGCTGTCATGACCTATAAAATCAGCCCCGATTATAAAAGCCTGGGACAAACCTTCAGGCTTATCTTGCACTTCATAAGTAAACTTGGCGCCGAATTCACGGCCCGAACCCAAAAGATGCAGAAAATCGCCAGCATGGTCCGGCGCCACAATAATCAAAATATCCCGAATCTCAGCCTTTAATAATGTTTCCAAAGGGTACATTATCATCGGCTTATTATAAATAGGCAAGAGTTGCTTGCTGGTTACTCTGGTCAGCGGCCGCAAACGCGTGGCCTCGCCGCCGGCTAAAATTATACCTTTCATAGCGTGAAAATATTTAAATAATCAGTTAAGGCCCGAGGCCAAGGTCTAAGACGTGGAAATTTGGTGTTAATTAAAACTGCCCGCGCCGGGCGTTTTACTTCACCAGCATACTCGGCTGAACTGATTGGCGCAAGTGGAGTGGTAATATTTTTCAAACGGTAAACTGCCTGCGCTATCTCATACCAAGTCGCTTCCGTCTCATTAACCAAATGATAAATACCCGGCGCATAACCGCCGCTGATTAACTGCTTTACCGCTTTAGCTAGGTCACGAGTATAAGTTAATTTACCCCACTCATCATTGACGACTTTAACAAGAGATTGCTCAGACGCCAATTTAATAATTGTGTCAACAAAATTTAAGCCCCGCGGTTTGCCGCGTTGCGGCGCCTGGCCATAAAGCCAAGAAGAACGAATTAAATAACCTCGCTGGTAACTTTTAATAAAGCTCTCACCAGCGGCTTTAGATTCGCCGTAAACGTTAAGCGGACTAACTGCGGCGGCTTCGTCATAACCGTCTTCAGCCTGCCCATTAAACACATATTCCGTGGAAAAATGAATAACCGCCGCCTCAACCTCGCTAGCAGCGGCCACCAGATGCTTAACTGCTTCACAATTTAAATTAAAGGCTAGTTCGCGATTTCGCTCAGCCCCAGCCACATCAGTGTAACCAGTGGCATTGATAATTAAGCCGGGCCTCAGGGCCGTTATTTGCGTTTTTAAAGCTACTTCATTGGTTATGTCCAATTCTTCTTTATCCAATAAAAATAATTCAGCCGTACCGCTAAATTCACTGGCTAAATCCGTACCTAACATTCCCCGCGCGCCCAAAATAAGAATTCTTGAATTAGCTAGTTGCTCAATCATAATTATTTTTTCTCCCATCTGTTCTGGTCTCGTCCGTAATACTTAGCCATAACGCGGCCAAAAGCTTTATCTAAATCAATGCCCATAGAATTGGCCATGGCTACGACTGTAAAAACAATATCAGCCAACTCATCGGCTAATTCAGCTTCAGTCTCGTTAATCTTTTTCTTCTTAGGACCATAGCGGTGATTTATTTCCCGCGCCAATTCACCCACCTCCTCAATAAGACGCGCCAGTTGCACGTGCGGCGGCCAATAACCTTCCCGGTATTGCTTAACCCAATCATCCACCGCCTGTTGAACTGATTTAATTGTCAGTTGTAGTTTTTTTGAATTCTTCATAATCAACTATATAATCAAAGCGCTCGGGATTATAATTAGTGGATGACAAAGCCACCAGTACGCAACCTGGAGAAAAATCCTTAAAATGATGCCAGACATAGGTTCCAACATAAATCGCGTCGCCGGGTTGGAGTTTAACCTCCCGTCGGCCAGAACCATCATCAATCTCTGCCGTCACCTCGCCCTGAAAACAAATAAAACACTCTTGCTCAATTTTATGAGCGTGCTGACCAGTCGGTCTAAGGGCGTTAGTAATGGCATAAACACGTTTAATGGGAAAATCAATCTGTCCTTCTACTTCCAGCGGAATCAGGGAAAAACGGTCATCCGTATGAACTGGCAAGGTAAAAATCTTAAATAGTCCCATAATTATACTAAGAAATATGCGTATTAATGGCCGCCTGACGTTCGGCGATGCGTTTTACCCAATCAGTATGCTCCTCGTACCACTTAATAGTTTCGCGTATGGCCGCGGCAAACTTGTATTCAGGTTGCCAGCCGAGTTCACGTTCAATTTTACCGGCATCTATGGCGTAACGCCGGTCGTGGCCAGGTCTATCAGCCACAAAAGTAATCAAACTTTCCGGCTTACCAAGTTCAGTTAAAATTATTTTAGCAATTTCCAAATTGGACATTTCATTGTGTCCGCCGATATTATAAACTTCACCGGCTACCCCCTTGTGCAGCATTAAATCGATGGCCTGGCAGTGGTCCAAGACATATAACCAATCTCGTACGTTCCGGCCGTCGCCGTACAAAGGTACTGGCTCGTCTTTAAGCGCCCGGAAAATAAAATAAGGAATTAATTTTTCGGGAAATTGGTAAGGGCCATAATTGTTGGAACAATGACTTACCACTACCGGCGTGCCAAAAGTTTTATAAGCCGCCCGGCATAGCAAATCACCGCCAGCCTTAGCGGCCGCGTAAGGCGCGTTAGGTTGAAAAGGTGTCTCTTCTGTAAACTGGCTACTGTCTTCCAATTCTAATGAACCATAAACTTCATCGGTTGAAATTTGTACTATTTTTTTTACGTCATAACGTCTGGCCGCATCCAGCAAGGTCTGCACGCCTAAAGTATTAGTAACTACAAAATCCCGCGCGCCCAGATGAATACTCCGGTCCACATGAGTCTCGGCGGCAAAATTAACAATCGCCTCATAGCCTTCAGCCAAAACTTCATTAACCTTGGCCGCGTCAGCCACATCGCCCTGAACAAATTTATAGTTCGGCTCATCAGATAAATCAGCCAAATTATCCAAGTTACCAGCATAGGTCAACTTGTCAAAATTGGTCAGCTGATAAGAAGGGTGTTTGGTTAAAATATGGCGTACGAAATTTGAGCCAATAAACCCCGCGCCGCCGGTGACTAATATTCTCATAAAATTATAACTATTCGCTTATTCGTACGAATTAGACCAATGATAAAATGTTTTTTACTGCTAAGGGTAACTGTTCGGCCAAACGATAATACACTTGTAAACTTCGCTGCTCCTTTTCTACAATATCAGCTGCCGCCAAAACTCCCAAATGTTTAGAGGTGGAGCGAAACGATAGTTTAATGGACGAGGCAATATCACCCACCGTAGCCTCGTTACGGTTTTTAAGATATTTGATAATCGCCAACCGCCGCCGGTTGGCCATGGCCTTAAGCACTCTTTCCAATTCTTTCATATAAACATTATAGCACAATTGTTTATATTCCACTATTCGTACGAATTAGCCGTTAATTATTTAAGAGATAGATAATAATGACGCTGCCGTGTCGGTAATTTCTCAATAGCATAACGCAGCATGGTACGCGGCATTTGGCATGCGTATTTATCCAAAAAAACAACTTCGGTTTTTAGTGAGCGCTTGCCTACTTCCCGCAGCATCCAGCCCACGGCTTTATGCATTAAATCATGCTTATCTTTTAATAATAACTCAGCCAGTTTTAAAGTATCAGCGTACTGGCCATAACGAATAAAATAAAACGTGGCTAATACAGCTATACGGCGTTCCCATAAATTATTTGACCTGACTAATTTATATAAAATCGCCCGCGGCTTACAAAATAAATATGCGCCCACGATTTTCGGCGCCGACAAATCCACCAAATCCCAATTGTTTATATAAGGCGTTGATTTTAAATAAAGACGATAAATTCGCTCTTGCTCTGGCAGACTACCATGCTCATATTGATACATTAGTATCCGTAAAGCCATTTGACGTTCCTCATGAATCTTAGAACGCAACAGCTGTTTTATCTCCGTTAAAGATAAATCCTTATACTGGCAGACTAAAGGCCGCGATTTAGCTGAAGTAATACCCCAAAATACATCACCGGCGCCATAGTCTCCCGGCCCGGTTTTAAAAAACCTTTGCAAAATCTTGGCTTTCTTAGGGTCGGCCAGTCTTTTTAAATCAGACCGTAAATCTTTTAACATAATTACTTAGCTCTAAAATATACTACCAGACTGACAAACATCAATATAAAAGCAACCAATGACAATTGAGGAATATCCAAAAAACCAAACAATTTTATTAAATGCTCCGAGCAGGGCGCACCTGGAGCGCAAGACGCCAAACTATCAGGAATAACATTAAAATAAAGCCAGTTCTGGTAAATGGCTATTATTAAGCCAATGGCGCTTAAAATCAGGCTGGCAATAACCAAACTGCTGTCTTGCCTGTAAACAGCTAAACCAAGGAGCAAAACCAGCGGCCACATGGCTAGGCGTTGATACCAACAAAGCGTGCAGGGCGTGAGTCCCAAAACTTCCCCCAAATAAAGACTGCTTAAAGTCGCCACTATCGCCACTGCCCAGGCAAAATATAAATAATATTTTTTATTCATGGCTTTATTATAATTTAAATAACTAACCAAACCAGCTATTTAACCTGACTTAAATAAATGTCAAAGCGTGCTTTATAACTGACTTCTGAACAACCGCTAGGCTATAAATAGCACTCAAACCCTTTTGTTCCTTTTCCACCGCATCAACGGCATAGAGTACGGCTAAATGCTTAGAGGTGGCTTTGAGTGACAATTTAATATAATTGGCAATTTCGCTGACACTGGCGGATTTACGTCTTTTTAAATATTTTAAAATGGCTAAACGACGGCGATTAGCTAAAGCCTTGTATTGTTTTTCCAACTCTTTCATACAACTATACTAGCATAAATTCTCTCCTAGAACCATTCGCGCGAATGGTTCTAGGAGAACTAATGAACAAAAAAGTATTGTTGAAGGGCGCGTTTATAACCGTCGCGCGTGTTTAAATTATTAATTCCACTAAAATTAATCCAGCGATATTCCTTAGCTTCTTCCGTCTGCAAAATAACATCCTCATCAGTAAAACATTCATAAACCGTGACGTCATACTCAATCGGTGTAACCTTGGAAACAAAAGAAAACCTATGAACAATATTACCGATTTTAACATTGTCAAAACAGAGTTCCTCTTTAAGTTCCCGGGTCAAGGCCCGCGCCGGCGTTTCACCTTTGATTATCCGACCGCCGGGCAACTCCCAAACGTCTTTAGGGTCTTTGACAAACAAAACACCGTCCCCCCTCCTAATCAAAGCTTTTATGGTATTTTGTCGCTTTTTCAATGTCATGTTTATTAGTAAATAACTTACGCCTAAGGTGGATGAGCGTACGTCTACCTATTTTAATCTTCAGTAATATAACCGAGTTTTTGAAAAAATTCTCTTCCGCCTGGTATCTGTTTTACAGATGGAAGTTCACTCATGCTAAACCACTGTAATTCAACGAGGTCACCACCTAGTTGTAATTTAATTTCATCGGCTATTTTGTCGTGGATAACAATCATAAATCTATGGAACTCCATATGGCAAAGAACCGTTTCCTCTGTGTCCTTGAGAATTTTTTCAGCGACACCAGTGTCAACATAAGGTAACTGCTCTAGAGTATAGGGGGTGACATCTATACCCACCTCTTCACGAACCTCTAATTTTAAAGCCTCTTCAAAAGACTGACCTCCCTCAACACCTCCACCTGGAATATGCCAACAGTCAGAATAAACCCCACCTTTAATTGGGTCCTTTCTACCCATCAACACTTTAATTGTCTTTGCTAAAAATTAGAGCAGAAACTATTATTCGGTGTATTTCACGCATAAATATATATTTTTAGGCCGCCGACAAATCAATTTCCGGTTGTTTTTCGTCAAGAACCTTACAAATAGTACTCCCGCCACAAAATTTTTGGATTAAATCTTTTAGTTCCTCCGCGACCCTTTCTATGTCTTGTCTTGTCACAGGAGGCAGACCTTCTATAACCAGAAAACAATTTTTTGTTTCTTCAGTAAACTTTGTCCTATCAGCTTCACGCCAATTCCATCTTCTACAAATTGCGGAAATATCATCTTTATAAATAACTTCTCCGGCGTGAGGCGGCCGAGGCTCTTTATCTCCCAGCAGTAAAACCGCCGGTTCATTTGGTTCTGCCAAAGTTAAAACGACATCACCTCGAATTTTAGCCATGTCTTCACCACCAACTGGCAACATATGTTTAAGCGAGATGAGATTATAAATATCAACAAGTTTGTTAATGTGTCTTAAATTTACCCCTTGTAGAACCAACCTATAAAGATTTTCAACCGAGGATTTATTTTCTTTCGGTTTGGCTCCGAAAGCAACATATGTTTTCCTCCAAACATCAATCTTTGGAGTTTGGGACAAAGTTTCGGTGTTATATTTGTCTCTGATATTATTTTCCTGTATTCTGATATCTTTTTGGACTTCTTCCTGTGTTCCAGAATTATTAAGATTCTTACAGACGACAACCCCTACTGTTAAACCGGAAAACTTTTCAAATATTTTGTGGTCAATTTTGAATTTCATAGGCATTTAATTAAAAATTCTGTGACAGATCTAATAATGATGAACCTATGCCGCACTTTGTAAAAAATAATTATCCTTAAATTCATTCCAACTTGTTTCTCTGCCCGGGTAAGCCACATAAGTAAACGGCCATTTCTCTTTAACCCAATTTTTAACAGTCATAAACAAATATTCATCTAGTCCGTTCGGCAATTCATCCTTTCTTACCCAAGTAATAACTACTGCATCATATTTTAAATTTGTGCTGGGCATAATGTACACGCAGCCCAAACATCTCGTTTCGTCTAGGTTCATGACGGTATAAGCCAAGGACGTTCGTTTTTGAAACTCCTCCTGATGAAAACGGAGGTCAGTTAAATCCTGCTCAAGAATTAAATCTTTTTGCGGCCAGTGGTCAAAAGGTCCAAATACGCCCTGAAGATGCTCCAGGCTGGTCACGACGGCTTCGTAATCTTTCGCCAGGTCGTTTACGGCGAGCATTTTGAGACGCAATTTGTTTGTTTCTAACTTTTCAGGAACTGTAAAATTATCAGGAATGAACTTTTTCATAATTATTTT
>JACRFM010000091.1 GCA_016234305.1 Candidatus Kerfeldbacteria bacterium | reverse complement strand
GGTTTCTTTGGCTTCAATGCCAACAGCTAAAATTTTTTTATCAATCAAAGAAATAGCGACAACAGAAGGCTCATTGATAACAATGCCCCGCTTGGGAAGATGAACTTTGGTATTGGTTGTGCCAAGATCAATGCCGACTTTTTTGATAAACATAACGTAGTTGAAAGTTTATAAAGTTCATAAAGTTCATAAAGTAAAAGCAATAAAATACTTTTTAAACTTTATAACTTTATGAACTTTATAACTACTTCAATCCTATCTTAAAATTATCATTTTGGCAAGGGATTATACTAAACGAAATTAATGTGTCCCATAGAATTAATAAGAAAATCCCGCTCCGCCAGTTGGCGGATAGCGGGATTTTCACTTGTCTCATTATAAATCCTTACTGGACAGCCAAATTTGCTCTTACTCTGCCCCAACCGTAATCTTTATCCTTGCCAATCTTGCCTAAATCTTTAGCAGTGGTGAAAAGTTTATTTTCTACATTGGCTTGAGTGTAAGTCGGGTGATCATATTTAACTAACGCTACCACACCGCTTATCATTGGAGTTGCCATGCTGGTACCACTCCAAGTGGCGTAGGCGCTTCCCAAAACGCTGGAATAAATACCGACTCCAGGCGCGGTAATATCCAAAGCTTTGCCTCTACCAGAGAAACTAGCAACTATATCGCTACTATTAACAGCGCCAACGGTAGTTGAATAGCTAATACAACCTGGGATAGAAACACCGGCGCTTCCACTATTACCTGCAGCGACAACCACAGTTACGTTTTTTTGAACCGCGTATTTAATCGCGTTAGTTAAGTCCGGAAAAACACCGTCGCAAAAACCTCTATAAACATAAGGCGTTCCTGTGCCCAAGCTCAAGCTAATAGCATCAGCGTTAAAATCATCAATAGTCCCATAAACGCCATCTGTCCCGTCAACCGCCCAGTATATTGAGGCAACCACATCACTGAAGTAGCCGGAACCTGTTTCATCAAGAACTTTCCCAACGATAACTCCCGCGTCAGGAGCCACGCCTTTAGCGTTTGGGTCAACACCGTCAGCAGTAATAATTCCTGATACATGACTACCATGACCTTGATCGTCCATTGGATCATTGTCGTTATTCACGAAGTCTTTTCCTCCTAAATAACTGGAACTTAATTCAGGATGAAGGTAATTGTAACCTGTGTCCAAAACAACTACTTTTCTGCCGGCGCCGGTATTCCCAGATGCATGAACAATATTAGCTCCAATCTGTTGATTGGCATTAGCGCTCAAAATCTTAACCTTAGAATAATTTGAAATGCCAACTTCTTCATCTTCTAAAGCGAACACTCTCACGTCATCGGCGAGTGATAAAGATTCAGCTATCCCTTGCGGACAACGAAGAGCTTTTAGTTCCTTAGTTTCTCTTACCACCTCACAACCCAAGGAAACCGCTTTTCCTACTTCATTTTCTGTGTGAGCAATGACCCTTTTGCGCGCATTCAATTTAACGCCGCCTGCTTTTTCCGCGTCGTTCAAGTCGCCACTGAAGACGATAATTTTACGTCCAGCGCCGCCATGGGCTTGAGCCAAAGCCTGAACCGCAAATAGCGCCAAACTAAGACTAAAGATGACAGTGAGAGTTATTGCGCCTAAAATAATTTTTTTCATATAAATTGTATGTTTTAAGTTATTTTAATTTCGACCTTTAAATAAATTATATACTTTTTATATATAAAGTCAATAATGAGTCTTGTCTCACGCAACATGAGCCTGAAATGCTCCCATATTTCTCACGCAGAATGAGCCTGAAAATGAGCAAAATTTGCCAAACTGCCAGCAATTAGGTTAAAATAGAGCCAATCAGTTATGATAGTTATCTATGACGATAACTATTATGAACAACTCAACAGCCTTGAGTCTGGCTGAAATAAAAGACTTCTTGAAATCAGCGGAAAGTTTTCAATTCAAAAGCGTTTCCAAGCAAGAACGAAACGAGTGGATACCAGCAGTTATTCGGCAACATAACTACTGCAAAAGAAAACGAACAGAAAAAGGCCTGCTGCGCCGCTATCTGATGAAAATGACAGGACTGTCAAGACCGCAGATTGGCCGCTTGATCAAAGAATACAAAAAGCCGGCGAACATTGGCTAAACAAAATAATTTCAATCGTCATGCTTTTGAAAAAATCTACACTAAAGCCGACATCGAATTAATTGCCAAAGTTGATAACGCCACTGAACGGCTGGCCGCTCCGGCAACGATTAAAATATTCAATGACGAATTTAATATATTTAAAAAAACAGACTTTGAACGTTTAAAAAACATTTCCCCAGCTCATTTTTACCGTTTGCGCCAAACGCCAAGATACCGAGAACGCGCCAAAACTTTTTCCAAGACCAAACCAACAGCAACGGCCATTGGCGAGCGAATTAAGCCGGAACCAAATGGCAAACCGGGCTATCTCAATGTCGATACTGTCCATCAAGGCGACAAAGATGGCGAAAAAGGCGTTTATCACATAAATATCGTTGATTCTATTACGCAATTTGAGTTTGTGGGTTGCGTTGAGGCTATTTCCGAGCTGTTTATGGATGAAATTCTAACTCAACTATTGAGTAAATTTCCTTTCACTATCTTTGAATTTAGCATACTTTTTCATTATACCGGTACCTTATATACCTGTC
>JACRFM010000089.1 GCA_016234305.1 Candidatus Kerfeldbacteria bacterium | reverse complement strand
TGTAACTTGATGGATTATTTAGTATCTGAGTATATGTTTTATCCGCCTTCGCAGAAGACCTCGGGCGTAAGCCCGAGGAGGAATGCGGAGGTAGGACCCTCCGAAGCTCGAAGAGCGAAGGAGGGTGCTTCGGTGGATTTCGCCGAAGAAATGAAGGCTACCTCGGGCGTGAGCCCGTAGAGGCTTCATTATATGTACTTATTATACTGCGGTAAAGATGGTAGCATTTATGTGGGCTTTACCAGCGATTTGCAGAAACGCTTAACTTATCATCAAGCCGGTAAAACAAAAACTACCAGAGAGCGCGGTCCGGTAAAGCTTATTTATGCTGAAAGTTATCTTAATCAAACAGATGCCAGGAAACGAGAGAAGTTTTTGAAATCAGGCCGCGGTCGAGAGGTAATAAAAAAGCAGTTAGTAGAAACTTTTGCGGATATAGTATAGCGGCTATTATGCGTCCTTGCCAAGGACGAGATACGGGTTCGACTCCCGTTATCCGCTCCAGCCCATCCCATGAGTTAACTTATTTATCCGCCTTCGCAGAAGACCTCGGGCGTGAGCCCGTGGAGGCTTCATTGATATCATCGGTAGCCTCCTTAGGGGAGTTTTTTGTTTTAATTTTTTGACCACTGTATACTCCAGTTATATGATTAGTTTTAAAAGAACTCCGGTTATTCCTCAATATAAAGTTGAAGAGATAAGGCAGATTCACCATCAAGGCAAAAGCCAGGAGGATTTTCATAGATTAATGGCCGGTGAATATATAGGTGATATTGTTTTTGGCGCCAATGACGGCATTATTACTACTTTTGCCGTGGTGGCGGGAGTGGCCGGGGCTTCGTTGTCACCGGTGGTGGTGTTGATATTAGGGGCAGCTAATTTATTGGCTGATGGTTTTTCCATGGCGGCCGGTAATTTTTTGGCGCGGCGGTCTGAGCGTCAATATGAGCAAACTGAACGGCAGCGTGAAGAGTGGGAAACAGAAAAGTTACCGGCAGAGGAAAGGCAGGAAATTCGTGAAATTTATCAGGCCAAGGGATTTACGGGAGCGGATTTAGAAAAAGCGGTTGAGATCATTACTAGCAATAAAAAAGTCTGGGTGGATGAAATGATGGTTCACGAGCTTAAGATTATTAGCGCCGAGAGTGGCCGTCCGCTTAAGAATGCCCTGGCCACCTTTGTATCTTTTGTCGCCGCCGGTTTAGTGCCGTTGTTGCCTTATATATCAGGTTTAACTGGTAACCTGGCTTTTAAATGGGCCATAGTCGCTACAGTGGTTTGTTTGTTTACAGTGGGCGGTTTACGTACCCTGATTACCGGCATCCGTTGGTGGCTGGCTGGTTTGGAAATGTTACTTATCGGTACAGCCGCCGCCGCGGTGGCCTATGCGGTGGGTTATTTGTTGGGCAATTTAGTTTAGTTCACCCGCCAAATTTTGTATCTTTTAGTTTTTATTCTTTGTATTAATGTATTAACACGTTGATACAGAAGGAACTGAATTTATTATCCCGTGGTTTTGTTCTTTTGACTTGGAGGAGTTTTTGTTGTAAGGTTGCCATAAATAAAATTGTTCAATAAAAACTGGGTGTAGCAATGATAAATCTTTCAAATGACTGTAGTTTGGAATTTCTGGTTGCCAGCGGCGCTTTGGCTTTTGATGGACGTGGTTATCCTTGGGAGCGGCTACGTTTATGGAACAATAAGCTTGACCCTTCGGTATTTGACGCGATTGTCTTAAAGACTTTAACTTACAAGCCGAGAGAGGGAAATTGGCGCTGGTACAATTCGCACCAGGTAGTTAAATGGTTGCACAATAAACAAGCCGAAGTTATTGGGCATGTTAATTCTATTGGTTTGACTAATCCAGGGTTTGACGCTTGGTTTAAAAATATAGCTCCTCGGCTTAATCCAAAATGGAATTTTATAGTTTCCATAGCCTCTGCTGACGCTGCGGAACTTATAGCCATGGGACAGAAGCTGAACAGTCTGCCTTTAGTAGCCGTGGAATTTAACAGCAGCTGTCCTAATTCACCAAGTGAACGAAGTTTACTGGATAATACCGAGGAGGTAGTTTTTTTAGCCCGTCGTTTAAAACAGGCAACTAAGCATCCTTTGATTATAAAGGTTAGTTATCAGCAAAATTATTTAGAGATAGTTGACTTACTGGAGGATTATGTAGAGGCGGTGGCCATAAATTCAGTACCATGGAATATTGTTTATCCAGGACAAAAATCGCCTTTGCCAAAAAAATTCGGCCAAGGCGGCGTTTCCGGTCTAGCGGCGCAACCATTTACTTGGGAAATGGTTAGGAAAATTAGTCGCCAGGGCGTTGTCCCAGTGATAGGAACTAGCGTTTGGAGCTATGCAGATTTGGCCAAACTAAAATCAATTGGGGCCCGTGCCGTAGCCTTTGGCAGCGTTTTTATAAAAACTCTTTTTAGTTCAAATCTGCCGAATGAGTACGCGCATAAATGGCAAAAAGAACATGGTATTTTTTAAAAGAAAGTTCCTAAATTTATTTATACCCCCGGAGGCTGGGGGTTTTATTTTTGGGTTGACTATTTATTAAACGTGTTGTAAGGTATGGGCAAACAAGCAGCAAAAATAAACAATATTTCATCACAAAAAATGGAGCTTAACAATGAATAACTACAATTTTGCTGACCATTTAATTAAATGTCAGCGGGAGCAGGGTTCGGTATTAATCTGCGGTCTTGATCCGCAGCTTGAGCATATTCCTAAATTTCTTTTTCTCAAATATGCTCACATCAAAGATCCCTTTGAGTTAGCCATGAGAGTAATTATTGATTTCAATACTCAAATAATTGAAGCAGTT
>JACRFM010000088.1 GCA_016234305.1 Candidatus Kerfeldbacteria bacterium | reverse complement strand
TGGTTGATTAGGATTAACCACTGGACCAACTGCAGAACTTTGAACTGGTAAGCCTGGTGAAGCGCCGGTTTGAGCAACCGGAGTAACTTCAAACTTGATGGTAGCGCTTAAGTCAGCGGTAGTAAGAAGATAAGTAATTGAGGTGGCTCCAGCAATGATAACGTTGTTCCTATACCATTTGAAAGTACTAACACCTTGTAGATCGCCATCAACATCAAAGTAAGTGTAACCGCCGGTTAAAGTTGACCCAACTATTGTATTGCCAGTAATAGTAACACTGGTAACAACTGGTGGTTGGTTAACCGGTCCGTTTACGACCAATGTCGCAGTGGCTGTAGCAGTTTCGCTACCTTTTATGACCGATACGGTGAGAGTATATGTTCCAGCAGCAGCGACTACATTACGCCAAAATCGGGTTTCATAAACAGTTCCAGCTATAGCATTGACAGTAGTCGAATCTGCCGCGCCGCCGGGGTATGGTAATTTTACTTTAACCGCACCGCCAGATACAGATACCCAGCGGACAACTGACATCACGGTTTCACCAACATTAATGGTTGTTGGTGATAATGTAAAACTTTGTATTGTCAGGTCTCCGGCTACTTTATATAAAGCCGGGTTAATTATTCCAATTACAACAGTCTCTGACTGTTGAGCATTGGAAATTACTGGCATTAAAACAAATAATGCCACAACGAAAAGTGAAAATATTTTTTTCACTCGTACCTCCTATTAGGTTTATTGATTTATTTCGTTATTTAGTTTTTAATAAAACATTTTTTATTATTGATTTAAGGAAATAGAGATATATAAAAATTTCTAAATCCTAATTTCTAATATCTAAACTAATCTCTTAAAACAACAATTTAGTAATTTTTAATGTTTGAAATTCTTTCGCTACGCTCAGAATGACTATTATTCGCTTCAGATTTTTCAACCGATAACCATCGGGACTTCCTCGCAATGACGGACCAGGGTCATACAACAACTAACGACTAAACATTCCTGTCACTGCGAGCGACAGAGCCTTCAGCCGCGAGCTTTGCGTGGCGGGTGGCAGTCTAGATTGCTTCAGCCGATGGACATCGGCTTCGCAATGACGGATAAAGACTCACAATGACATTTCTACTTTCTTAAAACAACAACCTGACAATTTTTAATTTTAAATTTATAATTTTTAATATTTTTCGATTTCCGCCTTCGCGGGAATGACAGAAAAAAATGAGATTACCTTGCGGAGTTTACTCCCGCACTTGACGCGGGACAGGAATGACATTTTTGTTATCAATGAGATTCTTCAGTCCTCCCAAGGAGGACTTTAGAATGACGCCGAACGCAAAACAAAAACCACAAACCACTACTCCACCAATTCAGCTAAAGCAATAAACCGCTGTTTGGCTGTGCCCACCGGATAAGAAGTCTGCGCTGTTAAAAGTTTGCGCTTAAAGCCATACTGGTCAAGGTATTTAAGGTCATTAGCCGCAGCCACAAAAGCCTCATAAACCTTATAAGTATAAGGCTTGCCAGTTTCATCAGTCACCGCTATGTTAGCGCCCAGTTTAATTTTTGGTAAAGGCGCGAAAATTTGTTTGTATTTGCCTTTAGACCACATATAATCAGACGAATGGCCAAAAATATACATACTGCCAAGCTCGCCGGGTTTAGCCGTGTTAGGGTAATGCACTACGCCATTAATTAAACCTTCTTGAAAAGCTTTTTCGCCAGTATCAGTGATATAAACCAGCGGCACTTTAATATTTAGACTATCTATATAAACCATGTTTGGTTCTTTTAACTCAACTACTGCACCTTGTTTTTGACCAGCCACTTTATAACCAGGCATCCGCCCCTTGCCTAAAGGGTTATAATTATTTTTCACTTCTAAACCATCAAGGTAGCCGTCACCATCAGTATCCGGATTATGCGGGTCAGTGCCGTAAAAAGCTTCCAAGTCATCAGTCAAGCCGTCTTTATCAGTATCTGTTTTAGCCGCCGGTTTAACCGTAACGGTTGTCTTGACCACCGCTTTGGTTTTAGCATCAATAGCCGAAACAATTTCCGCGCGAACAGACGGCGCGACATATTGCTTGTGGACAATAATTACAGCCACCACCGTTAATAAAGTGGCTAATATAGTAATGACTAAATGCCGCGCCAGACTTTCCATAAATATTGGCTAGGAACAAATTTATTAATCCTGCAAACGATGATAATAACGCTTAAGCGCTTCCAGGTAGCGTCGCTTAAACCAAGGATAACCAAGTAACACCGGCAAGACCAATAGCCCGCTAACTGCCGGCAGACCAGTGCGCGGCAAAGTGGTGGCGCCTAGCACTTTGGGATAACAACCTGAAACTTTATACAATTCAGTACCTCTAATCGCCTCACCCACTTTAATTTTATGAATTTCACTATCTGTTACTGACACGGCTAATTGCATTAAGACGGCCGAGGAGTCATCACTATTGGGTATATAATAGCGCTTATTATCTTTAGGATTCACATACCATAATTCACCAGTTGACTGCGTTTGCAAAAGGAATTGTCCGGCTTCACGAGCCGCATATTTAGTATCAATTGGCCTTTGGCCGGTGCCCCAAGTGTTGTAATTCATGACTATTTCGGTTTTATCGTTAAACCCGTCGCCATCAGTATCTTTGCTGGTTTTATCTAAACCCAAAGCCTCTTCCAACATATCCGGCAAACCATCGCCATCAGTATCCGGACCTTTATAATTTACCAAACCGACTGAAATTTTATTCAAGTTATCATTAGTCGCACCCTTAGCGAGCAACTTTATAATTTTTATCCCGTTACTAGCCGTCGGCAAAAAGAAACGCTGGCCCGTAGAAACATCCACATACCATAAAGCATCAGCTAATTCAGTTTGGCGCAAAATACGTCCACGATATTTATTAACAATACTTTGGTCTATATACTTAGTTAATTTCTTTTCATTGGTGATGTTAATACATTCCTCGCCCAAAACCCGCGGCGGCGTGGATTGCAAGATAAGACTGGCGCCATAGGTTACATAGCACTGCTTATCTTGGCCGTAAAAACGACTATAAACAGTTCTTAAACCTGGCGAATCAATAAGTTGCCAAGAGGCATTGCCCACCGGGTCGATGGTAATCTGATCGCGGAAATCATCATAATTACTCAAAGATACATACTTAACATCAGCGCCGTATCTTAAGCTTAAATTAATATTCGGCGTGACCGTAGTGCCGTAAGGTATGGTAGTTAAATTAATAACTGACGGGTCAGGCGTATTAGCCGCTGTACAGGTAGTCCCGCCGCCGCCACAGCCGTTAACTGTTACCACTAAAGTTTTACTAACACTGGAATTATAAGAATCAGTGGCCGTAAAAGTAATTGTTTTATCGCCGCCGGCGTTAGTGTAAGCATGACTGTAATCTTTGGTTAGCACTTGTCCAATATTACCGGATAATCTTTCCGATGTATTAGCGCTGCCATCGCCCCAATTAATATTAAAAGTTAAAGTGTTGCCATCAGGGTCATAAGCCGCGAAATTCCAAGAACCAGTTTGATTGCAGGTCAAAGTTACCGGGCCGGTAAGATGGTCAATTGACGGGGTCATATTGCCACCACCCCCTCCACCGCCACCTCCACCGCCACCTCCGCCTCCACCGCAACCGGAAACCGTGGTCGTAAAGGTTTGGGTAGCGGTGGCGCTGGCTGAATCAGTAATGGTAAAGGTCAGGGTTTTAGCGCCATTAGCATTGTAACTATGGTTAAAACTTTGTGATAAAACCGCGCCCACTGCTCCGGTAGCCGTGGCGGTAGAATTGGCGCTGCCATCGCCCCAGCTAACAGCAAAGGTCAAACTAGTACCATCTGGGTCAGAAGCAGCTACGTTGTATGTACCAGCCTGATTACAGGTTAAGGTTAAAGGACCAGTCAAATTAGAAAAGACCGGCGGTTGATTACCAGGCGGTGGCGGCGGTACACCACAACCAGAAACCGCGGTGGTAAAAGTTTGAGAGGCAGTAACGTTAGCTGAATCTTTAATAGTAAAAGTTAAAGATTTAGCACCATTAGAATTGAAACTATGGGTAAAACTCTTATTTAATATTTGTCCAACTGCGCCCGTAGCCGTGTCAGTATTATTAGGAGTGCCATCGCCCCAAGCCACTGTAAAATCAAGACTGGTGCCATCAGGGTCAGAAGCAGCTACATTGTAAGTACCGGTTTGATTGCAAGTGAGCGTTAAGGGGCCGGTAAGGTTGGAAAAAGTTGGGGGCTGATTAGGAACAGCACAACCGGAAACCGTAGTCGTAAAGGTTTGGGTAGTTGTGGCGCTGGCTGAATCAGTAATGGTAAAAGTCAGGGTTTTAGCGCCATTAGCATTGTAACTATGGTTAAAGCTTTGTGATAAAACCGCACCCACTGCTCCCGTAGCCGTGGCCGTAGAGTTGGCGCTGCCATCGCCCCAGTTAACCGTAAAGGTAAGACTGGTACCGTCGGGGTCAGACGCGCTGACATTATAAGTGCCAGTTTGGTTGCAAGTGAGAGTTAAAGGACCGGTAAGATTGGAAAAGGCTGGCGGTTGGTTGGGAATGGCGCAACCAGAAACCGTGGTCGTAAAGGTTTGAGTTGAGAATGCCCCCGGCGGATCAGAAACAGTAAAGGTTATAGTTTTAACACCATTAGTATTAAAACTATGGTTAAATGTTCTGGTCATAACATCACCAAAACCAGTAATATAAGCTACGTCTGTAGAATTGGCACTGCCATCGCCCCAATTAACCGTAAAGTCAATGCGAGCGCTATCAGTTTCATAAGCCGCAGCTGTCCAAGTACCAACCTGGCTGCAGGTAAGAGTTAAGGGACCAGTCAAATTAGACCAAGTGGGCGGTTGATTCACTTGGGCACTCGCAGTTAAGGCTGCCAAAAACCAAAATGAGGAAACTATAAATACAGCCACCAGACTGACAGCGGATTTGGTTTTAATCATATGACTTTGCTTAAGATAAAACATAAAATGGCTAAGATTAAGTATAAATGCCAACTTAAATAGTTAACATAATATTTTAATATAACTAACAAAAAATGTCAAGGTTTTTTGAAAACAATTTATTGCCAAGACTATATTAGATGAACTGTTTGTGTTTAGCAAACTTCTGAGTTCGTCTTTGTATTTATCCTCCTCCGTCCTCCTTGGGAGGACTTCGGAAGGATTTCGCTCCGCGGTATCTTTTATTTTTAGATGCTGTGAGCGACCACTCCACCGTAGTTCGCCGCCGCGTACGAAGGCTGAATAAGCCCGCGGAGCTTCATAACACTGATTTATTTTTCTAGCTCATATCCATTTACAGATATGATGTGTGGAACCTTATAATCTAAATTCAAACCACTAACAAAACCAAGGTCAAGCCAATCACCAATAAAGTATGATTGATAATTGAAAAATGCTGCACGCGAATTTTTACCAAAATATTAAGTAGCAAGGCGGCGGCTAAGAAAACAATGAAAAAGAAATAAAACTGCCGTACTTTGTCTTGCAAATTATGAACAGTAAAAACACCCAACAGTTTGGCATATTTATCCGTACCCTCGTTAAAGTTATAAAATTGCTGGGTGGGTACAAGAGGCGCCACCCAAGCCAAAGCCTTGCTGACAACTTGCCCGCCGGCGCTCCAAGCCACGACTGACAATTGTTCGCCTGATTTATTAAAAGTAGTAGCGTTAAATGGCACAGCTCCTTGCCAAATTGAACTATTACCAGCCCGTGTTAATGGTATCCACTGGTCAGCCAGTTGCACCATCACAGCCGTCGCACCGGTAATAGCCAAATTTACCAAATATGAATCAGACTGCGGCGCGATTTTTGTAGAAGTATCATAAATTATCGGCTGAGTCGCAACCGGCGCGCTTTTAATATCAGCCTCTTGCCGAACAGCTTCCTTGGTAACAGCCACAGCTAAATCAGGTTGATTAATCACTGGTATTGATTCAGTCGGAGTCGGCGGCGTGGGCACCGCGGCAACAACCTTAACCGGCTCTGATTTGACTGTCGGTGTTTTAACCACCGGAGTTGATTTAACTTCAGCCGCCGCTACTTTACCGGTGTTAACCGCTTTAGTTGGCACCGGCTTAACTGGAACATTAGCCAGCCGCGTAGTTGGCACCGGCGTAGTTTGCGCTAATTTACCGGTAGATACCGGCGTACCAAACATTTGCACTACTATGGTAGATGACACGCCTTCAAAATCACCCATGGCCACGCCTACGCCAATCTCGGCATACTTAGGTTGGACAATATTGGCCCGGTGCGTCGGGCTGGCCAGCCAGCCCTCATTTACGTCTTCAGCCGACTCATAATGAACGGCCAAATTTTCGCCCGCATACAAATAATCATAACCGGCTTTGGCTATCCACGACCAGGGAGTTAAGCCTTCGGGACTGGTATGAGCAAAATACTGTTTGGCTAAAATATCATTGGCTTTGGCCGCCGCGGCAGCGGTCAATAGACTATTCACTTTTAACTCACCTAAACCCAAATTAAGCCGCGTCTGGTTAGTAAGTTCCACAATATTATTAGGCGTAATGGCGCTGGAAAATAAACTGGAAGAAGGCAAAGCCACTGGTACAACAATCGCCGCTACTTTAAGTAAAACTAAAAAAACACTATAACCGAGTAACGCCCGATGCCTTAATACCTGCGGCTTATGATTATTGCGCTCATGCGGTATAAAATGGTCAACCAAAGTATAATACAGCCACTGTCCAGGTCGGGATTTTCTTTCCTGAAAACGCTTAGCTACAGCCCGCCCTAACCAAACTATAAACTGCACTAGTTGGCTTAAAATCATGGCTAATTTTTGCATTAATTGACGCATGCTTTTAATCTTTCGTTTAACTAAATGCTAAACATCTTAGATTATCACCAAAGGTCCAATTTGTCAAGGATTAATCTATAACTTATGGAAACAAAGACAATCAGTTTAATTTAAGGGTAAATTTGTTTACCCTCATCATCCTCAATAATAATGGCATTAGTCGGACAGGATTTAGCCGCCGCTAAAATCATTTGCGCCTCCACTGGCAAATCTTTATAGTCTGCCCAGTCGCTCGACGGCTCACCTAAGGCTTTTTTAATAACCGCCTTGCCAGCTTCGTCCAGCTCAAACACCTCTGGTAACAAAGCTATGCAGGAGGCGGCGCCAATACACAGGTCACGGTCTACTTTTACACGCATAAATTTTAATAAATACTACTTAGGTCTTTTACCATCAAGCGTAAAACAATACCGGCCGGCCGGATGAGTCCAATTTACTTCATAGGGACCGTACACTGGCGAAGAAATTGATGAATTTAAAACAACCGGGTCATCTATTTCAAATACAGCACAAAGTTGATAAGCAGAGCCCAAACCCACCATGTATTCATAGGGCTGGCCTAAAGTAGGGTCTTGGGGCCCAACAGGTTTATAACCCTGATTAAGGTTGGCCAAACTTTCAGGTAATTTTTGTTCGCGCGCGTAATAATCTTGAATATTATTATGCAAACTTTGTAAATCACTTATCCGACGCTGATCGCGTACTATTTGTTGCTGCTTAGCAGGACTTCCCATAATAATAAAACCACTAATAAGCGCCGCCAAAGCTACAACCACAAACGCCAAGGCATGGAAGCGGTGCCAATTTTTTGAAAATATTAAAGCCTTCTCACGCTCAATCCGCTCATCAAGTTTTAAGGTCATCCAATAATACCAAATAATCCAACCGCCGATTAAAAGAATAGTTAGCACTTTTAAAATGAATCTGGTATTAACCTGACCGGCCAAAAAATTATAAACTAAACCAATCACGTCGCCAATCACGGTAGCGCTCGCCAGGAACAAAGCAATATAAGTCAGGACTTTGCGAATTCGTGAATGTGGATCGCTTAACCCTCGACTGATATCTCGCTGCAGCTTCCACACAACAAACAGATAAACCGGCGCCGCTACTAAAAATGATGCCAAGGGTGTTTGAAAATTAGCTTGGCACCTATAACACCAGCCTGCCACCATGTCGGAAAAATAATTATTAATAATGGCAAATATTATGCCGCCCAACCCAACCGCGCTAATACCTAAAGTAAAAAAAGCCAGTAAATAAAAAAATATATCGCGCCCCGAAGATTTAGGCGCGGGCGGCAAGGGCGGCACTAATTCATCATTAATATTGAGACTGGGGGCAATCTGCTCCGCTGTCCAGCCGGATTTTAAAAGCAATTCGCGAATCTGCTCAATTGATTTACCCGCGCCGCGCGCTTTGTTAATAAAAGCTAATAATTGTTCATTGTCTTGTTTCATAATATTTATAAAGCGATTAAGATAGCACCGGCGGCCATTAAAATAGTACCACCAATAACTTTTAAAGTTAAACTTTCACCTAAAATCAATCCGGCCAAAACCACCGTAAAGACGAGTGATAATTTATCAATCGGCCCAACCTTGGAAGCTGCCCCGATCTTAAGGGCGTAAAAATAAAACAGCCACGAAGCCGCCGTGGCCACGGCTGATAAAAATAAAAACAGCCAAGTTTTACTGGACAGATTTCCCAGCTCATTAAATTTGCCCTGCCAAAGCACAATTGACCAGGCAAATAATAAAATAAAAACCGTCCTGATAGCAGTAGCCAAATTAGAATTAACTCCGGCCACGCCTATTTTGGCCAAAATAGGCGTTAGGCCGGCAAAAAAAGCAGACAGTAATGAAGCGGTCAGCCAGGACATATTAGAAAATTCAAAATTCAAATATCAAAAATCAAAATTAATAAACCAAGATTATTCAAACCTGACTACCTGGCCGGGTTTAATTGATTGCGGTCTGGATAATTTATCAATTGATGGCAAGATATCGGCGTTGGCTAAAGGATCAAACGGTTTAACTGGCTCAACTTCAACCGAGCTGTCTTGTGCTGGAGTAACCTCCCCCGCCGCCACGCTATCAAACTTTAAACTAGTTTCAATTTCAGCCACGGTGGGTAAGAATTCGGGCGCAGCCGGCTGGGGCGCTTCTTGGACTACCAAACGTGGCTTAGGCTTAGCAATAATACCCTGGCGAATTCTTTTCATATCTTCTTTACAATATACCGGCCTAATGCCGTCGGGCCTAAACGGCAACTGTACTTTCTTGCCGCAGACCCAGCAATCAGCTTCAAACAGATCGGCACGCGGCTGGGTTAAATTCAACCGCGGCATTTCGCCATCGCTGGTGCGCCGCGGATTAACGGCTGAATAAACATCTTTATAGCGGTCGTTCTCCGGGTCCAAACTTTTTGATTCCTGACTAGCGGTTTCTTTAAATGTCTCCTCTACTCCGGCCCAGCGCAGAATGCGCTCTTCCACTACCGAACGGTTAGTGGCATAACGCTCCCGTGATACTTTAATCACTTTCTCGCGATTATTGGTTCTAAGTCCGACTGGCGGCAAGGTGGTAGCGCTAAAAGGACTGCTGGTCACGCCGTCAATCATTAATTTTATATAAATGTGATATTTAGGCAAAGACACTAAATCCTCACTGGTAAAAGTGGGACCAAATTCTTTTTCTAAAAATTCAGCATCCTCGGCGCCAACCTGAAAAAGCATCATGGTACCGACATTGCCAAAAACCGCCGGCTTCACTACTTCGCCTAGTTGTTCAATGTACTGATGGGCAATGGTTAGATCCAAACGATATTTGCGAGCCTCGGACAGAATGGTGGCAAAACTTTCAGTGATGAAATTCTGAAATTCATCAACATACATAAAAAAATCCAAACGTTCATTTTCCGGCACGTCAATACGACTCATGGCGGCCAGTTGAATTTTGGTTACCATCATCGCCCCGAGCAAGGCGCTATTATCCTCGCCGACCTTGCCTTTGGACAAATCCATCAATAAAATCTTCTGTTCATCCATTATGCCTCTCAAATCAATAGAAGATTTAGGCTGGCCGACAATATTACGAATGATGGCTGACGACAAAAATTGTCCAATTTTATTCTGAATCGGCGAAATCGCCTCAGTGCGAAACTTCTCGTTATAATTGTCATACTCATCAATCCAAAAGGAACGCACTACCGGGTCGCTGACTTTTTCCAAAACTTTTTTGCGGTAGTATTTATCCACTAAAATACGGGTAATGCCGAGTAAGGTTGAACCAGGATACTCCAAGAGCGACAAAATAGCATTACGCAAAATATATTCCAAGCGCGGCCCCCAAGAATCCGCCCAAATCTTTTTAAACACACCAACGAGTCCCGAGGCCACCAAATGACGGTATTTCGGTTCCACTGATTCCAAGGGGTTAAAAGCCACCGGATAATCAACATCGGAAGGGTTAAAATAAACCACGTCATTTATGCGCTTAGCCGGAATTAAATCCAGTAATTTTTCCACGGTGTCGCCGTGCGGGTCAATAAACACCAAACCATGACCGGCCTTAATATCATTGTAAGCCATGTTCTCCAGCACCACTGATTTGCCCATGCCGGTTTTCCCCACAATGTAAGTATGGCGGCGCCGGTCGTCCAGCTTAATGCCAAATTTACGCGATTGATTGCGAAAATTCGTTTCGGCAAAAGCATTGACTTCAAATTGTGATTCTATGGCCATAAAACTTATTCCACAAAAGGTAAATTAACCGGCGGCAGACCCTTGGCTTGAGAGGCTGAACGACCAGATGGGGTTGGCGCTTCGGTTGCCCGCACTGCACCTGGTTGATAAATCGGCAAAGCAAACGGCGGCTCGGCCTTTTTAACTTCAGCCTTTTTAACCAACGGAGCTTTAACTGCCGTAACTGGAAAGTGATAAAGCGTAGCTAATTCCTCAATATTCAAAATAAATCCGTGTCCCATTCCACGATGAGCACTGCGATTTTGATAATGACGCAGTATTCTTTTTTGCTTGCGACTGATACGTGATTGCTTTAAAAAATATTCTGCCTTAGTTGTCATTTTTTTAGCCGGCACCAAACCATTTAAATCAAGCGCGGTAAATTGCTGAATCGCGCCCACAATCGCCGCCACGCCGCGGCCTTTCAAAAAAGTCTCCCGGCGCGCCCAATAAATCATGCGAAATTTAACCAAAAAACCAATTTTAGACATTTTGTGTTCAATCGCCTCCACCACTTTTTTTTGTCCGGGAGTTAACTTCTGCACCGTCCCTGGTTCAACCGGCTTAGCCTTCTCCTCAACGTCCCCCCACAGCGGAATGATTAATTCGCTAAAACTATCCATCCAGTTGAGCGGCATTTTGAAAAATAATTTTTCAAACCAACTGTCCCGGTGACGCCCTTGGCCCTCAATTAAATGTTTTACCTCTGTCCTGCCTTGATGTTCCCAGTGTTCACGGGTCGGCGTTACCAATAATTGCAGCCAAACATCTTCGTCAGGTTTAATGCGACCCATTACTTCGAGTAGCGCCGCCATCGGGTCTTTAAATTGATTTTCAATATTTAATTCATTCTTAAAATCACCATACATTCTGATGGGGTAACAATCCTTATTTTTTAGTTTAAACTCAGTTCCCCATAAATCATAATCAGCTGTGTCAAAATCAACCGCAATGCGCTGGACATAATCCTCCACTTCGGTAATTTCAGCATCAGGATATTGGGCGTAAATTGAGGCCTCTATTAAATCCCGGTAGACTACTGGCGCGCGAATTAAAAATTGGATATAACCTCCTAGGCTCACTATTTCAAAACTAAACGAACCCTGGATACGACCCAGCCAATAACGTTGATATAACGTCCAATTAATATAAGTGCTGGACAAGGTGGCAAAAATTTGCTCTACCGCTACCGGGCCCTGCTCAGTAGTCTTAGGAACATCAACGGCTAATAAAGTATAACTAACCGCGTGGGCATACTTATGCCGGCGGTCAGTTAACCACATTAACCAGGCTGAATACAAGGCTGGTAGTACTATAAACAGCCAACCGCCATGACTAACAAACCACCAAGCGGTGGCCACCGGATTATCGCCCGGTATATTAAAAAAAATATCCACTAGCCAATCCATATTTTTATTTATTGATTTTGGGCTGTTTGGTTATTAGCCGTATCAATTTTACCTGCCAAGGTATAACGACCATCGGCGGTTTTTTGAAAACGCTGACGATTAGTCAAAGCCAATTGAATAGTTCCCCGTTTGACTACGCGTTGGGCCATAACCTTCTGCACCAATTCATCCATCGTCAGGGGCCGGCCGCTATCAGTTAAAATAGCCGCTAAGACATCAGCGACCACGACCGGTTTATAACCCCATTCACGCAAAGCATAAATACCGCGCCCCACCAGAACGTATTTTTTATCTAAAATTAATTCATTATGAATGGTTGGCGGATAAGCCACTTTTTTATCAAAATGCTGTTCATTAATCAAGCGAACAATTTCCCGGAAATGCAGCGGCTTACCGGCCTTCTTTAATACCAAATAGACTTTATCGTTCATTCGCCGCGGCGAAATTGTCTCCCAATGCGCGAATCCCCATTCGTCAAAAGGATTACTTCTAACTTTTTCACCTATGTCCAGTAGATTAAGAATCTGATTTTGCTCCTGCAGGTTGCCGCCTAAGGGTGCGGCCAAGCCGGCTGAGGCTATGGCTTTGGCTAAATCCTGACTGCTCATAACACTACCTTGAAGACTAATAATATCCTGCGCTCGATTAATTAACTGACGCAAACTATCAATTGAAGCCGTGCGCAGACGCCAGCCGGATTTAAATTCAGTACCCTCGCCGCCAACCCGTTCCACTACTTCATTCAGTAATTCATCTAATACAAAATTAATAATCTCAATCTTAACACCCTCCGCCATGTCACTGAGTTTTTTTTGCAACCGCGCCGCCGCCATTACCCCGCCTTCACTTTCTAAAACTTCAACCACCACTTGCCGCAAGGGATGCATTAAATCCAGAGTACGTGCTAATTCACGTAACTTTTGCGTAGCCAAACGTTCGATTTGGCGAATACGTTCTCGCGTTACCCTGAAAAATTGACCAATGTTTTCCAAAGTCTCCGCCTTACCTCCGCCCAAAGCAAAACGACGCCATAAAACTTGACGTTCGCGTTCACTTAAATTACTTAGCAATTTATTTACCGCTTCCTCTGGTTTAAATTGTTTAATATGGGTCGCCTGCTGTTCGGAAATAATCTTATCCAAAATAGAGACGCCCGCGACGGAATTAATGTCAGTATTATCTAACATACGTTCCAAAATTATGTTTAAGATACCTATAGTATATCATAATCTTGTAGATATGTCAATTACTAGACACCCGAATTTAACTTAATAGTCAACTAAAATAAGATATCCAAAAATTATCCGCCCCATGGTCCGTGAGACCTAGGGGGGCGGATAATCAATAAATTTATCAGTCCCTGACTATAAACCAGATAAACTTTATCCTCCTCCGCATAAAATCCCGGACTTATACCCGCGGATGAATCTGGATAGTATACTTCCCCCCAAAATTCAGACAACCT
>JACRFM010000086.1 GCA_016234305.1 Candidatus Kerfeldbacteria bacterium | reverse complement strand
TATTGGGTATTATTTAGCCTGCCCGCCGCTCGCCTTGTTTGATTAGCTGGTAGCTCTTTAACCGCAGTACTCGTATTAATAGTTAGACTATCTTTTAGGATTTTAGCTTTGGCAGGCGGGGAATTAGAAATTAGGATTTAGGATTTTATTTCAGGTTTATTCATCTTCGTACAAAAACCACAAAAGTTCTATTTTCTATCTAACATATTTCAACGGGTTGGTACGTCGTCCATAAATACGAACTTCAAAGTGCACGTGCGGTCCGGTGGAGCGTCCGGTTGAGCCCATGGCGGCAATTTGCTGGCCGCGGCTAACGCGGTCTCCCACGGTTACGAACAACTTGGAGTTGTGGCTGTAAAGTGTTTTCAATCCGCCGCCATGGTCAATAATTATATATAATCCATAACCGGCCCGGTTCCAGCCAGCCACCTCCACTATGCCATCTTCGGCCGCATAAATTGGCGTACCGATGGAATCAGCAATGTCAATGCCGGTATGACGCCAGGTAAAGTATTGAGTCAGGCGGCGGCGCACGGTCGGCCATTGGAGTTTGGTATTGCTGATAGTGGCCGGTGCGCCTTGGGCGAGACTCGGAATATTAACGCTGCTGGGTTGAATTACCGCCGGCGGCGTATAAATTGGTTTGGCTCCGGGGATAATTAAAGTTTGTCCAACTGTAAGCTTATCGCCAAGATTATTAAATTGATTGATGGTCGTGGAAGCGACTCCGAATTTTTTAGCGATTTTGGCAATAGTATCACCACGGCCAACGCGGTAACTTAAACCGTTGGTGGGCAGAATGGCCAGACGCTGGCCAACTCTTAAGATACTGCGCAAGCTTAAACGATTTTCCCATAGTATAGTATTGGGATTTAAACCGAAAGCCTGGGCGATACTGGATAGGGTGTCACCGGATTTTATAACATAATATTCAATACGTTCACGTCCGGCTACGCCCGGTCGGGTGTTTATTAAATGGGGCTTAAGAATAGCCGCGCCGTCTTCCGTTATGATTATGGGCACATCAGACGGGATAGTAATTTGGCCTGTATCATTAATAATGTCGCTATTATCAGGGGCGTTTTCCGGCAGTTGGTTGGTGGCCGCGTCGTATTCCGGGGTTATTAATGGGTAAATTAAATTACGTTGGCCGAATTCTTCGGCGGCTACCGTTGAAAAAGAAAAATTCTGCCAGCTAATCAGCAGGCCGAGCAGGATTATTAAATACCAGGCGGTGTAATGGTGTTTTAATAAATAACTGACATTGATTTGTTGGCGATTTTGGTTTAATAGCCGGCCCCAGCGCAACCAGATATTGTAAGGTCTGATTATCAGATAATTCCAGATTAATCTGGCCGGCGGTTTGATTATTTTGTTAAATAATAAAACTAGAGACCGTGAAGATCTCCGTGGTTTTTTTAGCCAGCGCAGCAGACGCAAGAGCAACTGCAGAAAAAATAATGAGAAATTTTTTTGAATAAGTGAAATCCTTTGTGCAAATTAAACAGATTTAGACGGCTAACCTAGAGAGACTTGGATAGATATTTATGAAGCCTCCACGGGCTTATCCAGCCTTCGTCCCGATGTACATCGGGACGTAGGTGGAGTAGGCCGCCCGCGGTCTTCTGCGAAGGCGGATAGAGTTTGTTTAATTTGTATTAATTCCACAAACTATGTCTAAATTTACCATTTTTATGGCTTCAGGTCAATCTGGATAAATTATTAATAAGTTGGTTGCGGATTATGATAGATATTGGCATAATGTAGTGGTATGAATAAATTGTATTTGTTGACTAAAATTATAAATTGAGTTTTTTCATAGTATGGAACGATATAATCATAAAGATATAGAAGCTAAATGGCAGGCTTGGTGGAATAAAAATAAAACCTTTTTTGTGGGCGATGAAGCGCGAGGCGCCAAAGCTTATATTTTGGATATGTTTCCTTATCCTTCAGCTCAAGGACTGCATGTTGGGCACCCGGAAGGCTACACGGCCACGGATATTTACGCGCGTTATTTGCGTCTTAAAGGAGTGAATGTTTTGCATCCCATGGGTTGGGATGCGTTTGGTTTGCCGGCTGAGAATTATGCCATTAAAACCGGCCGTCAGCCGCGCGCGCTAACCTGGCAGAATATTGATAATTTTCGCCGGCAAATTAAGTCGCTGGGGTTTTCTTATGATTGGGATAGGGAAATTAATACCGCTGACCCGTCATATTACAAATGGACACAATGGCTATTTTTAAAACTATATGAAAAAGGGCTGGCTTATCGCCGCCAGGCGCCGGTTAATTGGTGTCCTTCTTGTCAAACTGTGCTCGCTAACGAACAGGTGGTAGGTGGCGCCTGTGAACGCTGTTCAAGTCAGGTGGAACAAAGGCAAATGGCGCAGTGGTTTTTTAAGATTACGGCTTACGCGGACAGGTTGTTAAAAGATTTAGTTGGTTTAGATTGGCCTGAACCGATTATGGAAATGCAAAAAAACTGGATTGGCAAATCAGAGGGTGCAGAAGTAGATTTTCCAATTATTGATAACAACGTTAAGAGGTTTATTTTGCTTCATGGACGAAGTGCTTCATCTGCCAGCCATTTTATTCCGCCGCTAAAAATTGAATTAGCCAGAATGGGTTATGAAGTAGAAACTCCAAATTTGCCCAACACTGATCTACCTGAT
>JACRFM010000087.1 GCA_016234305.1 Candidatus Kerfeldbacteria bacterium | reverse complement strand
CGAAGAGCGAAGGAGGGTGCTTCGGCGGATTTCGCCGAAGAAATGAAGGATACCTCGGGCGTGAGCCCGTGGAGGCTTCATTAAAAGATTTTATGCTGGTGAAATTAATAGTGGTTTTTATGGCTGGTTGGGTGATTGGTTTGATAGTGGAGGTAATATACAAATCAGTTGAGAGAAAAATTTTATACCACCCCCGGCTGGTCAATTTGCAGATGTATGCTTATACTAGCGTTTTGTTATATTTTTTATATTTTTGGGAAATTGGTCTATTATATAAGATATTAATAGTCTTAATTTTTACCACTGGCCTGGAATACGCAATTGGGCATTATTTGTTAAAACATAATTTAAAATTAGACTGGGATTATTCCGGTTGCTGGTTAAATTATAAAGGTTTGATTTGTTTTAAGTTTTCTGTACTCTGGTTATTAATGTCGTTGCTGGTTTATTATACGCTTATACCATTTATAATTAATTTGCATATTTAAGCTCCAATTTATGAAAAAATCACTTAACCTCTTAGGCGGTTTGTTGCTCGTGCCCGTAACGGCCTATGTGGCGGCAATGGCGGCCGAATCAAAACTGGGGACATTTGTGGATTTCCAGACTTTAGCCATGGCCGTCGGCGTAACTGTAGTCGTAGTGGCGATATTACATTTTATTATAAAGCTGCCCAAATTCTGGGCTGGTGCCATGGTGATTGGTATTTTAATTTCCCCTTATGTGCAATTTTTAGTGGGTAAAGTAAATATATTTTTAACCGACCCACCCAACCTCAGGCCTTCGGTCAGTGTGCCTGAAATCAGGGTGGCCATGGGTGATTTAATTTTTGTAAACGATCAAAATCAAGAAATTACGGTTTTGCCGGCTAGTGGCGTAAAAACTTTGTACCCGGGGGAAAATATAGTTAATTTAGGGCAGCTTAATATTCCGGCTGGAACTTATAAATCCGGCAAAATGAGCATTAAAAATATGGAGGTGGATATGAAGGTTGATTTAGCCAAGGAAGCGGAACTGGCCTATAGTCAGTTTGAGAAGATGTTTAAACCGTTGATACCGGCGGATATGCCCGCCGCCGCTTTAGCGCAGTTGCCCAACGAGACCGATATTAAGGCGCGCATTAAGGCCGGTATGAAGGATTATATCAATCGTCAAGCCATCGAACCGTATTTACCAAGTTTTATTAAAATTAAATCCTTGGCCAATGACGGCCAGATTATTAGAATGACCTTGGCAACCCAGATTGATTTGCCGCCGCTACCAATTGCCTTTCCTTATCCCACTGGCACAGGCGGTCCGGATATAGTACTGGATATAACCTTGAACGAAATTGGTTTGCCCGTTGGTATTATTCCAATTATTAAACTTCCACCCGGTGCGCCCCAAATAAATATTCCTGACCTGACGCCCAAACTGGGTGACCTTAAAATTCCTAATGATTTTGGCCTGCCGCAAAATGTGCTTGATCAGATTAAGGCCGAAGTTACGGCGGCTGTTACCAAAGGTGAGACTTTACGGCAGCAGCTGGAAAATAAACAGCCGTTGAATTAATTGTCTGGTCCATGGTTTGGCTTCAGTGTGTTAAACTTACCTAAGTACTAATTTGCTATGATTCAAGTAATTGCTTTTGCGCTGGTGAACGGCTTTAGTCTCCTTTTGGGAGCAGCTTTTGGCGTTTATGGCCGTTTGGAGCAGAGAATTATTGCGGCTTTTATGGCTTTTGGCGCCGGGGTGCTGATTTGCGCGCTAACCTTTGGTTTAATGGACGAGGCTTTTTTAAGCGGCGGTTTTGACGCTGTCATAATCGGTTTTTTGGCTGGCGGCTTAATATATATCGGCAGCGATTATTTAGTGCATTATCTGGGTGGTCGCAAGCATAAACGGCACCAATTCAAAATTACAACGCGCGAGCCCAGTGGATTTATGATAACTTTAGGTTCAATGCTTGATGGTGTTCCTGAATCAATAGCCCTCGGTATAACTTTATTTGCCCAGCCTAATATTGGCCTTATGATGCTGGCGGCTATTGCGATTTCTAATTTTCCCGAAGGCATTGCTTCGGCTAGCGGTTTAAAAAAAGCCGGCTTCAGGCAAGGCAAAATTTTTACTACCTGGATTGCCGCCGGTTTGTTCATAACTTTAATAACAATATTTAGCTATTTATTTTTACACAATTTAAACCCAAATACTATAGGCATTTTAGAATCACTGGCGGCCGGTGCTATCCTGGCTATGCTGGCGGCTAATATGATGCCCGAAGCTTATGAAGAAGGCGGTTTTGCCATTAGCACCTTGACGGTTTTGGGTTTTTTGATGGCTTTTGTGGTATTACGGTTGTAAAATTATAATGATTAATTCATTAATTCTTAAATTATAAAAAATATGAAAGGTTATGTAATTAATTTGGAAAAAGCCACGGAACTCAATAATAATTTTCGTCAGGTTTTATATACGGCGCCGCACTGCCAACTAGTGCTGATGAGTTTAAAACCAGGTGAAGATATTGGCGAGGAGACTCATACGCTTGACCAGTTTATTCGGATTGAGGAAGGCGAAGGTAAGTTTGTATTAAATGGAGTAGAGCATGAGGCCGGTGCGGGTTATGCCGTGGTTATACCAGCCGGTGTTAAGCACAATGTCATTAACGCCTCGTCTAGTGAGGCGCTAAAACTTTATACAGTTTATGCGCCGGCTGAACATCGTGACGGGGTGGTGCGCGCTACCAAAGAGGCAGCCCTGGCGAACGAGGAACACTTTGACGGCCAATTAAGCGAGGCTGACTAAGGCGCTTAGATATTAATCTCCATTTGGTGGTGGCAAGATGGAGACTTGGTTGATGATTGTTAAAACAGGAAAAAAAGTATAAAATAAGGTAACAATGGAGGAGCTAAATTTTTTGTTCCTCTCAAATTTATGGCGAGTTTTTTAGACAATTTATATTGGCGTTTTGCCACCAAGCAGTTTGATCCAGTAAGGGCGGTTAGTGAGGCTGATTTGAAAAGTGTTTTGATGGCTATCCGCTTGGCGCCGACCTCGCTAGGGCTGCAGCCGTTTCATGTTTACGTGGTTAGCGACCAGTCGCTTAAAGAAAAAATGCGGCCAGTTGCTTTTGACCAGGCGCAAGTAACCGACGCTAAATATGTTTTGGTGTTTTGTGCTGATTTGGATATAGAGAAAAAGATTGAAGGTTATATCAAGGCGGCGGCCAGCGGCGGTGCTAGCGCGGCGATACAACAAGGGCGGCGGGAAAGATTTAAACAGTTTTTGGCTGGTAAAAATGAGGCCGAGTTGTTAACCTGGGCGTCTAAGTCAACTTATATTGCGCTGGGTTTTGGACTCGCAGTTTGTGCTGAACTGAATCTTGATTCCTGCCCCATGGAAGGTTTTACGCCAGCTAAAATTGCCGAAGTTATGGATTTACCCGTCCACCATAAGCCTTTAGTTTTTTTAGCTATTGGTTACCGTTTGCATGGGCCAGCTTATAATAAAGTTCGTTTGAGTGAAGATGATTTATTTACTTTTGTTTAAAATTTATTATGAAGATTGAACGCCCCTTATCCAAGCAAGCTATGCCGCCGGACGCTAAACTGGTTTTTAAGGGGGTGGTTTTTGAGGTTTATCAGTGGGAAATTACTGGTTATGACGGGCAAAAGCGAGTGTTTGAAAAGTTAAAACGTCCGGATACAGCTATGGTTATACCTGTTATTAAAGAAGGTAAAATTGTAGTGGCCCAGCAAGAACAGCCGGGTCGGGTG
>JACRFM010000084.1 GCA_016234305.1 Candidatus Kerfeldbacteria bacterium | reverse complement strand
TTTTTGTTAAAAGTCGGCTTTCTTGTCAATCAGACGAGATAATACCATAATTCAATTATGACTATTAGTTTAAATCAGGTGCGCGAGTATGGATTTTATCTATTGGTTTTTATATTACCCTGGCAAACCCGGTGGATTATTCGCGACCCCTTAATCAGCGGCGGGACTTGGGAGTATGGGAGGATTAGCCTATATGCGTGGGACGTTTTATTGGTCATTTTGTTAATAATTAGTCTGCTCAAGATTTGGCCAGAGATTAAGAATTTTAAATTTTTAATTTTTAATTTTAAATCAAATTTCAAAAGCATTTTCCAAATTTTTAAAAGTCCAGTTTTGACTTATTTTTTACTCTTACTTTTTACTCTTACTTCAGTATTGTGGGCGGGGGATAAGGCGCTAGTGTTTTATTGGGTGGGGCGGTTGATGGAGGGCGGGGTAATCTGGTTATGGCTTAGAGCCCTTAAGCCGAAGTTAGAATATATTTTATTAAGTTTAAGCTTAGCGGGAGTGGTTCAGGCAGTCTGGGCGATTGGACAATTTGTTACTCAATCAACTTTTGCCAGCAAATGGCTGGGTGTGGCCATACACCCTATAACACAATACGGCACTTCGGTGGTTTTGACCGATGTCGGACGCTGGCTTAGGGCCTATGGCGGGCAAGTGCACCCTAATGTGCTGGGGGGACTATTGGTCATTACTTGTTTAGCGACAGTATGGTTATATTTTAATAAAAATTTCAAATTTCAAAACCCAAATGTCAAATCAAATCCGAAGTCCGAAATAATTCCAAAAGCTCAAAACCCAAAATTATTAAACTCTTACTCTTATCTCTTATTTTATATTATTCAACTTGTTGGATTATTTTTTACTTTTTCCCGCGGCGCCTGGTTGGCCTTATTTATAACCTTGATATTTTATTTGATTATCCCTGTAGGGAAATACGTCCAGCTGGACAAAAATCCCTATCCGGAAAATTCAGGATTAAATGAGCGACAGTCATACTTTATTAAACAATCATTAGTTGTTTTAGGTTACACTTTTTTAGTTTTTATTACTTTGGGTGTGGTTTTATGGCAACCGACCGTGGGACGGATTTTAGGTGGCAGCCGGTTGGAAGTTAAATCAGTGACGGAGCGGGTTACTAGTGTTAGCGATAGCGGATCAGTCATTGCTAAGCATTGGCTTGGTGGCGTTGGTATGGGTAATTATACTTATGCTTTACAACAATCAGTGCCAAGTCAACCAGCGAATTATTATCAGCCAGTACATAATACATTTTTATTAATTATGGCCGAGTTGGGAATAATTGGTTTAGGACTAATTTTATGGCTAATAAAGCGGGTTGTATTTAGTTCCCAATTCATAATTCGTAATTCTTTATTCTTGATTCCTATTCTTATTACCGCTTTGTTTGACCATTATTGGTGGACTATACCGTCAATGTTTTTACTCTTGTGGTTGATTCTGGGTGTGTTTAAAAAAGCCGATTGGATGGTTGATTAGGGCTTATCTAAATTGAATACCTATGTTTTCATTTTTAAAAAACAAGGAAAAACAGGGTGAAGTTTATATTATTTCCTCGGCGATTTTATGGGGCTTTTTCCCTATCATCACCATCTTGTCGTATAAAAGTTTGACGCCCTTGGTTTCTTTGGCTGTTAGCACTTTTATTTCCAGTATATTTTTTGGCGTCTTGGTTTGGTATCGCGGTTCTATTTATCAAATCAAAGACCGCCAAGCCATGTTTGATACCTTAATCATGACCTTGATTTTAGGGGTGGGGTATTATGGTTTGTATTTTTTAGCCCTTCAGTACACTAGTGCTGGTAATGCCAGTATGATTGCTTTAACCGAGACTTTGTTCAGTTATTTGTTTTTTAATGTTTGGCGCAAGGAAGAAATAATCAATCAGCATATAATCGGAGCTGTTTTAATGATAGTCAGCGCAGTTTTAGTTCTGTCGTCTAATTTTCAGCAGTTCAAGTATGGCGATATTTTAGTATTGCTAGCTTCTGTAATCACACCGGCTGGTAATTATTATCAGCGTCGGGCCAGACAACGCGCCAGCAGCGAAGTAATCTGGTTGATACGGAGTTTAATCGCCACGCCGATTTTATTGCTGGCTGCTTATATTGCCGGCGAAAGAATAAATTTACACAGTCTTGAGGTGTCTTGGCTAGTGTTGTTAATAAATGGTTTGGTTATAATGGGTATTTCTAAGATTTTTTGGTTAGAATCCATTCACCGGATTAACATAGCCAAAGCCAATGCTTTATCAGTTATAGCCGTGGTGGTTACTTTATTATCAGCCTGGTTAATATTAAACCAAACCCCGACTATCTGGCAGGTAATGGCTTTAGTACCCATGATTGGCGGCGTAATCTTGTTGGGTTTTAGTAAGAAAGGTGTAGAAGTGATTGAACCTTAGATAGATTACTTGTTACTTCTTTGGTTATCTCGTGTAATCATCCCGATGGCCATCGGGATAAAAGCGAAGCTTTTAGAAGTAACATAACCCCGAAGCAGTCCTCTTTCATAAGTACGCTACGGGGCACGGAATCGCCGCCTCGGCCTACGGGTTTAGACAAAATTATCTTCACTCGTTGGCCCCGCCAAGGCGGGGCCAAAAGCTCGCTCAGGTTCCATTTTGTAAGCTAACACTTCGGCAGGGCGGCATTAAAGGCAGCAATATTCAGACTTGACAGCCAATTAAACCTTGTTTAAAATGCTATTAGCACTCTTAGTAGGAGAGTGCTAATTTCACCCCCACACCTAATATATCAGATGTACTACGTTTATATACTACAAAGTAAAAAAGATAAAAAATTGTACCTTGGTTCAACCAACAACCTAAAACGTCGTTTAATTGAACATAATAAAGGTTTGGCTCTTTCAACGAAATTACGTCGGCCCTTAGAGTTGATTTATTATGAGGCTTATAAATCAGAAAAAGACGCGCGTAACCGTGAGCAAAATTTAAAGTTGCGCGCCAAGGCACATATTCAGCTTAAAACAAGAATAAAAAATTCTATGCTTATTTATTAGGTGTGGGGGTAAACCCTTAAAGTTTATTATTAATACTCATAAGAATATGAAGCTTAAGCCACTCGGTGACCATTTAGTGGTCAAAGTTACTAAGGAGGACAAAACGACCAAATCCGGTATAGTTTTACCGGACACAATTGACAAAGAAAAGCAGGAAGTCGGCGAGGTCATGGCCGTTGGTCCTGGGAAGACCTTGGATAATGGGCAAAAAGAAGAAATGACAGTTAAACCCGGCGATAAGATTTTATTTAAGAAATATGCGCTGGATGAATTTAAACTGGACGAGGAAGAGTTTGGTACGCTGCAGCTTTCCGATGTGATTGCGATAGTTGAATAAGCTATTACCCGGTATAACTACTTACGCTTCCGTTAGCTTTTAACAAAATTAGTGCAATTAATATCTTAAGCAGATTTAAATTATCATTTATTTACTAAACAGTCTGTCGACTCACGCTCGCTAATTTTGTTAGCGAAGTTGATATACTGGGATTAATTCATAATTCTTTATTCTTAATTCTGTGTAAAAATTATGGCAAAACAGATTCTATTTAATGAACAAGCGCGCGCGGCCTTAAAGCGCGGTGTGGATAAATTAGCCAATGCGGTTAAGGTGAGCTTGGGACCGCGCGGTCACAATGTTATTTTGGATAAAGGTTATGGTTCTCCCACTGTGACCAATGACGGCGTAACCATAGCTAAAGAAATTGAATTGGAAGACAAGTTTGAAAATGTGGGCGCGCAATTGTTGCAGGAAGTTGCCAGTAAAACCAATGACGTGGCTGGTGACGGCACCACTACAGCGACGGTTTTAGCACAAGCCTTAATTCATGAAGGTTTTAAGAATTTGGCCGCGGGTGCGAATCCGCAGGCCATTCGTCATGGTATGGAAAAAGGCGTGCAAGCAGTGGTCGCAGCCATTAAGAAGCAAGCTAAGCCAGTGGCCAGTAAAGAGGAAATTACGCAAGTGGCTTCAATTTCCGCCAATGACGCGGAAATCGGCAAAGTAATTGCCGAGGCCATGGAAAAAGTAGGCAAAGACGGTGTTATCACTGTAGAGGAATCACAAGGCTTAACTACGGAGAAAGAAGTGGTGGAAGGCATGCAGATAGATAAAGGCTATGTATCACCTTACATGATTACTAATCCGGAGCGCATGGAGGCAGTGTACGACGACCCTTATATTTTGGTGACTGATAAAAAAATCGCTTCCGTGCATGAGATTTTGCCTTTGCTCGAGAAAATCGCTCAAACCGGTAAAAAAGAACTGGTACTGGTGGCTGATGATGTGGAAGGTGAGGCTTTGGCCACTTTTGTAGTGAATAATTTGCGTAAAACTTTCAATACTTTGGCAGTTAAAGCGCCTGGTTTTGGCGACCGACGCAAGGAAATGTTGCAGGATATTGCCGCCTTGACCGGGGCCACGGTCGTGAGTGAAGATTTGGGCTTAAAGTTTGAAAGTATTGGTATGGAGGTTTTGGGCGGCGCCCGCAAGGTGATTGCGACTAAAGACAATACCACTTTTGTTGATGGTAAGGGTGAAACCGCCAAAATCAAAGACCGCATCGGTCAGATTAAAAAAGAAATTGAACGCTCTGATTCTGATTTTGACAAAGAGAAGCTGCAGGAACGCTTGGCTAAACTTTCCGGCGGCGTGGCGGTACTCAAAGTGGGCGCGGCCACGGAAACTGAAATGAAAGAACGTAAGTATAAAGTGGAAGACGCTTTGCATGCCACTAAGGCGGCCGTGGAAGAAGGCGTTGTGGTCGGCGGCGGTGTGGCCTTGATTCGCGCCGGCAAGGAATTGGAAAAACTTGAAGTCAGTAGTGAGGAAAGAATTGGCGTTAATATTTTACGGCGTGCTCTGGAAGAGCCCTTAAAACAAATTGCCGAAAACACTGGCAAGGACGGCGCTGTAGTGGTGGAGGAGGTTAAGCGCCACGAGGGCAATTATGGCTACAACGCCGCCACGGATTCATACCAGGATTTGGTTAAAGCCGGTATTGTTGACCCGGCTAAGGTGGTACGTTCGGCTTTGCAAAACGCCGTGTCCATCGCGGTTATGTTCTTAACCACTGAAGCAGTGGTAACTGATTTACCAGAAAAGAAAGAAGATAAGTCGCCCAGTATGCCTAGTGGTATGGATATGGGGTATTAGCCAGTAGCTAGTGGCAGATAGCCAATAATTTAGGTTGTAATAACGGGCACCTTTAAGCCAAAAAAGGTGTCCGTCATAGTTAAAAGCCAGTTTGTGCTATAATTTATATTATGATTGAACCATTAAAACCTATTGGCGTAGGATTCAAGGGTAAGTTGGTTAGTGATTACGTTGAGTTGGCTGAATGGCCGGTGGTGGCTTTGGCTGGCGTAGTAATTTTGATTTATCTGACGAGTTTATGGCTGGAGATGTCTTATTATGGTTTGATAGTGCCCTTGGTTTTTTTAACGCAAGTTTTGGCCGCGGCTGGACTAGCTTATTGGCGTGGCGTAATTAACCAAGAGGTTTGGCCACAGGTTATTATTTTAACAGCTTTAGTTGGTTTGGTAGCTGGATTGGTTTCGGCCATGTTGGCTCTATTTCGTTTTTGGCATTTTTGGCTGATATTTAACTTGGTGACTGAACCAGTCTGGAGCGCCGGCTTGGCCATAGTTGTCAGTTTACTAACTTTAGGTTTTTTTCATTTGCCCGGGGCGCTTCGCCCTTGGTTTAATAAAATTAAAAAGTAGTATAAATTTATGAATAACACTACCCCTCTTACTCCAGACGATAAGGTCTACGCGGCTTTGTCGTATTTATTTGTGTTGTCACTCTTGCCCTTGTTACTGAAACGGCAGAGTGATTTTGTGCAGTGGCACGCGCGCCAAGGATTTTTATTGTTTATTGCCGAAGTGATTGTAATGATGCTCTCGCCCATTCCCTTGCTGGGGTGGTTAATTGGTTTTGTGGGCTGGCTGGCGGCCGTGGTTTTGAGTTTGCTGGGACTAGCCGCAGCTTTAACTGGTAAGTATTGGGTCATGCCGTATTTAGGGGAGTATGCCAAGAAGCTGAAAATCTAGAAAACTCAAAACGCAAAAGTCAAAGCTCAAAAACACAAGTCAAAATTCAAAAGTTTTTAGTTTTGAGATATAGTTTTGACTTTTGAGATTTAACTTTTAATTTGATTATTTTTTTAAATTTTTATTATGCCTAATCGCCGTAAAAAATTAGTTCTAAACTTTTCTGAAATTACTATTGAAGATGTGCCCTTGGTCGGCGGCAAAAACGCTTCCTTGGGTGAAATGTATCAAAAGCTGATTAAACAAGGCGTGCGCGTACCGCCTGGTTTTGCCGTAACCGCTTATGCTTACCGCCAGTTTTTGCGCTCTACCGGCATTGACCGTAAGATAAAAAGAATTTTACAAGGTCTGGATACTAATAATTTAAAAGACTTAGCTGAACGCGGCCGCGAGGTGAGAAAGATAGTTATGCAGGGCGAGTTTCCCCTTGAACTCAAACGCGAGATAATCAAAAATTATCGCGCCCTGTCAAAAAAATTAAAAGTCAAAGCGCTGGACGTAGCCATACGTTCTTCAGCTACGGCTGAAGACTTGCCGGACGCGAGTTTTGCCGGTCAGCAGGAGAGTTATTTGAATATCCGCGGTGAAGATGAGGTTTTACAAGCTTGCAAAATGTGTTTTGCTTCGCTGTTTACCGACCGGGCCATTTCCTATCGGGTAGATAAAAAATTTGACCATTTTGCCATTGCTCTGTCCATTGCCGTGCAAAAAATGGTTCGCTCGGATAAGGCCTGTTCCGGCGTTATGTTTACGCTTGATACGGAATCCGGGTTTAGGGATATAGTTTTAATCAATGGCACTTGGGGCTTGGGTGAATATATTGTTAAAGGCGTGGTTAATCCGGACGAATATGTGGTGTTTAAGCCAACTTTTAAACAGGGCTATAAAGCAATTATTTCGCAAAAACTTGGTTCTAAGCAATATAAGCTGATTTATGCGAATGACCCTAAATTACCTACCAAGCGGATGGTGGTAAGCGAAGCTGACCGGCAAAAATTCACGCTTAAATCAGATGAAGTTTTGCAACTAGCTAAATGGGGTATGCAAATTGAAGAGCACTATGGCAAGCCGATGGATATTGAATGGGCTAAAGACGGAGTTACTAAAGAACTTTATATTGTGCAGGCCCGTCCGGAAACAGTTGAGTCTACTAAATCAACCAGTGTGATTGAAAAAGCGATTTTGTCCAAAACTTCCCGGGTTTTGTTAGAAGGCGCGGCCGTGGGCGCCAAGATTGGCCAGGGTCCGGTGAATATAATTAAGAACGTTAAAGAAATCAGTAAGTTTAAGCCGGGCAGCGTGCTGGTGACGGAAATGACCGACCCGGATTGGGAGCCGGTTATGAAACAGGCGGCGGCGATTGTCACTAATTCCGGCGGGCGGACTTGCCACGCGGCCATTGTCTCGCGCGAGCTGGGCATTCCTTGTATTGTGGGTACAAAAAATGGCACCAGCCGACTGAAAGACGGGCAGAAAGTTACCGTGTCTTGCGCTGAGGGCGAAGTTGGTAAGGTTTACGAGGGAATTCTGCCGTTTAAGATAGAAAAAACCAATCTTAAAAATCTGCCTAAGACCAAAACCAAGATAATGATGAACGTAGGCGATCCCAGCCAGGCCTTTAATTTTTCTTTTATCCCTAGTGACGGCGTAGGTTTGGCGCGCGAGGAGTTTATTGTTAATAGTGCTATTAAAGTACACCCGCTGGCCTTGATTCATTTTGACCGTCTTAAAAATGCCAAGGCCAAGGCTAAGATAGTCGCTTTGACTGTTGGCTATAAAGATAAGAAAAAATTCTATATTGACCGGTTAGCGCAAGGTATAGCCGTGCTGGCCGCCGCTTTTTATCCCAAAGACGTTATTATGCGATTGGCAGATTTCAAATCAAGCGAGTACGCTAACTTGATTGGCGGTAAGGAATTTGAGCCTGAGGAAAGTAATCCCATGATTGGCTGGCGCGGCGCTTCGCGCTATTACGACCCCAAATATGAACCGGCTTTTCGCTTGGAATGCAAAGCGCTGAAGAAAGTACGCAATACTTTTGGTTTAACTAACGTTAAGATTATGGTTCCTTTTTGTCGCACACCGGAAGAGGGCGAGCGGGTGCTTAAGATAATGGCTAGTGAAGGCTTAAGGCGCGGTAAAAACGGTTTGGAGGTTTACGTGATGTGCGAAATACCTTCTAATGTGATTCTGGCGCGTGACTTTGCCCGGGTGTTTGACGGTTTTTCCATCGGTTCCAACGATCTGACGCAACTAACGCTTGGTATTGACCGCGACTCTGGTATTCTTAATGTTGCCGGTGTCGCTAACGAAAAGAGTGAGGCCGTAAAAACTCTCATCAGGCAGGTAATTCAGACGGCCAAGCAAACCAAGCGCAAGATCGGCATTTGCGGCCAAGGGCCGTCGGATTTTCCGGATTTTGCAGAATTCTTGGTGCGCGAGGGCATAGATTCCATTTCGCTTAATCCCGACACTGTGCTAGCTACCAGGTTGCGTGTTGCGGAGTTGGAAAAGAAGTTGAAAGCAGGTAAGAAGTGATTTATTAAAGTTGAGATAGTACACTAAAGGTTATCTATTGACATTAAATTATATAGGTGTATAATAATAATGTCTTTTGGTTACCATAAACCAAAAGGGTATCACATCCAAGAGCCATCTTCCGCGAGGAGGGTGGCTTTCTTAGTTATGTCATACTTGTTCAATGCGACGCTTAATGTTCCTACCCCAGATATCTTCCTTAATAACTAGCACGTCTAAATAGCCATTTGACCCTGTTCTTAATTCCTGTGAGACATTATTTTTTGAAGAAAAAATATAAACCTTTTTACCAAGCGTACGCAGGTAAGTAATTAGTGCAAGAAAATCTGAATCACCTGTAAAGAAAATAGCAGTATTATATTTTGGTGAATAGTGAACCGCATCAATTGTTATCTCTACATCCATATTCCCTTTTTCTTCAATTGATTCTCCCTGTTCAGTAATTACTGAGATTCGTTTTAACTCTTTTTTTCTCACCACAAATTTAAGTCCCTTCTCCAAATAAGTAAAAAATTTGTGTTTCCCATCTAGGTTGTAGCTCCTTGTGCCCTCAGCAGGATAAGCTGTGTAGAAAAATACCTGCATTGAAGTGGCCTCATACATACTTTTGATGTAATTTGTTAGTTTTGTATAATCTAAAAATTTTCCCCTTACCTTCTGCGCTGCCCAAAGGTTAGAGAAATCAATAAAAATATAGATGACATTTACTTTGGTTGAGCCTTCTTTTTGTTGGTGCATTATGAAAATATTACAGTTATTATTATGACCCGAGTAATGGTGCTGGAACACCATAGTTATAGAGTTTAGAATTGGGAGGTTGGGGGAAACTGGTACGGGAGAGGCAGTTTGGCACCTTAGACGCTTTACAGACTATTGACAGGTTATATAATTTTTCGTCCCAACGCTTCCGCATCGGTTACAAGTTGATGAAGAATAAGTGGGAGGGGTTGTATTTCTTGTTCATAGTCTCGTAATATCTGTTCACCTTGCTCATAGAATTCAACTAATGATGGTAGAGTATCAATGGCCAGTCCAGCTTTTTTTAAAGTCGGCAAGGTATTCTCAGAATCCGCTAAGTACTTCTTGTACCAAGACTCAAAACGATTTGGATTGGCGAGACCCCAAAGTAAACTCATTACACAATACTCTTCTAAGCCCACCCTCAATTCTGTATCTGCGAGCATCTTCCATCGTACAGAAGAATCTCCAAAATTTGTAGTTTTAGCAAAGTTTACGTGTGGAATTACTTCATGTGGTGCACAGTCTCCAACATCTTCCCATCGTTCTGCATTTTCTTTCTTAGCTCATCAATGACCCATTTGATTTTGGGAGCATCCGGGCCCTCCCAGTTTTTGTCTCGATTCATTTCCGCAATAACCTGAAGTGCTAGACGGGGTCGACCTGCGCCAATGCCTGCAGCCCAGTCAATCATTTGCTCTACCACTGAATCAAATATAAGAGCATCTACGACATCTCTTCTTAATAATCCTTCTTTTCTGGGCCACCCCATTTCCCGTAAGAGGCCGTACATAAAGTATTGTCCAAATATTGCCATATTGTTTTAATTTAATATTAGTCCTACAAATTGGGCGAAGTGTTCAACTTATGGAATTGGGTCAAAATTGAAGTCGGTCAGGAATGGTCACTTAAGCCTATATAATAGTTTATCACTTCAAAGTTGATTATAAAACTAGAATATCTCTTAACCGTGTTTTTTGCTAGTAGCTGTACAACTGGTTGTTTTGGAGTATGACGGAAAGAATTTTGGGACACCTGATTTATCGCTAGTTTACAAACTAAAAGAGACCTCTCGTGGAGAGAAATCCCTTTTGGTACCGCTACCGGGAATCGAACCCGGATTCCCACATTGAAAGCGTGGTGTCCTAACCATTAGACGATAGCGGCTTACGGCTAAATTAGAATAAACCGACGACTAACAAAAGTCAATACAATATAATAAGTATTAATGCCAAATTTCAAATCCAAATTAGTCCTTATTACTTTCCTAGAGAAGTAATATAACCCCGAAGCAGTTCTCCTTCATAAGTATGCTACGGGGCACGGAGTTGCCGCTTAAGGCCTTTGGGTGATAAGAAATGTAGGCAATGCATCCGTCATCGCGAGAGCCGATAGTCATCGGCTCGTGGCGATCTCACAGGCAGAGATCACTTCAGCCGATGATCATCGATTTCAAGATAACGGTCAGTGAGATTGCCGCGTCGCAGACTCCTCGCAATGACGGGGATTTATGGATTAGGTATTATTTAGAATTTAGTCCGCCAGCTGGAGGATAAGATTTGGGATTTTATAATGTACTTGCTATACTAATTGTATATTTATGTCCATATTGTCTTTTTTTGTTAAGAACCGTAAGGCCGTGGAGCCGGCGGCTGGCGAGTTGGCAAGGTCCGTAGCCGTTTCGCCACCTGCCTCAGGCGACGCTGGCGTAGAATGGTATTCAGGCGAGTACGAGGGACAGTTGGCAGTTGATGTTTATCAAACTGACAATCAAGTGGTCATTGTGTCAACTATTGCCGGGGTAAGAACCGAAGATTTGGATATTACTTTAAATAACGACGTTATAACTATCCGCGGCCGGCGCTATCAAGATAGAGCGGTGGCGCCGGAGGATTATATTTATCAGGAATGCTATTGGGGCGGCTTTTCCCGTTCCATTGTATTGCCAGTGGAAGTTGACCCGGAGAAAGTTGAGGCTAGTCTGAAAAACGGGATACTAACCGTAAAATTATACAAAATTAAAACAAAGTCAGTGGCGGTTAAAATTGAATCAAACGACGATTAGGCTGCTTATGAAACTAATTTCTGCTACCATTGATAGACTAGAGGGAACCACCGCGGTCTTGCGCCTGCCTGATAAGCAGGAACTAACAGTGGCTTTGAGTTATTTGCCGTCCGGTTCTCATGAGGGCGCGGTTCTAGATTTACACTTTACAGACAGTCAGGGTAGCGAGGAACATCGTCAGCAGCAGGCCCGCCAGTTGCTAAACCAAATTTTAAAATCCAATTAAACATGAGTTTAAAACATAAACATTTTTCCAAGCACTGGTTGTGGCTGGTTTTTCCACTGGTGTTTTTATTTTTACTTACAGCCAGTTTGGCGATTTATCATTTGGCTTACGCTGGCCGTATTTTCCCCGGTGTGGCCGTGGGCGGCATTGATGTGGGTGGTTTAACTGTAAATCAAGCGCAAGATAAACTGCAGACTGCCTGGCGTAATTTTATGGATAAGGGCGTAGTGGTTAAATATGAAAAATATCAAGTTACTGTTCCTGAGATTCTGAACGCCTCTAATCAGGATTTAGTCGTAACTGTTATGGGATTTTCTTCGGCTACGGCTGCTATTGAGGTTTATAAAGTTGGGCGGCAGGGAATTTGGTACAATGATTTATTTATTCCGCTGTTGGCACGCTGGCTGCCTAAATACGGCCAAGCGGCTGCGGTGGTGGAGGTTGATATTGAAAGAATTATCAAATATATTGACCATAGTTTGCCTAATATACAAATTACGCCTCAGGCAGCTAGTTTGGCCTTGAGTGAAGATGGTAAGCCATTTATAGTGCCGGAAAAATCCGGGGTTTTAATTAATCAGGCTGGTTTAGCCGAGGAGTTGCAAACTAAATTACAAACTTTAACGCCCACTCCGGTTTATTTACAGGTTCAGCCGGTTTTACCAGCTTTGGTTACAGCTGATTTGGTGAACTTATTGCCGGTGGCGCAAACCTTGCTGGCTAAGAATGTAAATTTAATTTTTACTTTTGAAGATAAAACCTGGCTGATTAAACCAGTGGTTTGGCGTCAGTGGCTGCAACCTATTAAAGAATCAGGTGAAGCGAAACTTATTTTTGAAACAAAGTTAGTGAAGGGGGCTTTAACTGAGGCTACAGCCTATGTTAATCAACCGGCGGTTAATGCCAAGTTTGAACTTACTGACGGCCGGGTGCAGGTTTTTGCCGCCAGCCAAGAAGGCCGTGAGGTTGATTTATCAGCCACCCTGAGGAGCGCTGTGGAGCAATTATCAACCGCCGACCAGGATTTATCTATACCTTTGATA
>JACRFM010000085.1 GCA_016234305.1 Candidatus Kerfeldbacteria bacterium | reverse complement strand
GAGCTTTAACTGGCTCAATAATAACCGCCGGATCGACCGCTTCATGGAAAAGAAAACATCTACTTATCAAGGTTTCTGTTATTTGATGTTTGTTAAATATTACCTTAAGAAATTGGTTAAATGAGTTTTGCAACCATCTCTATATATGATTGATAAAAAATTAAACAAAAGACAAGAAATTATTCTTGCAAAAATAGAATTAAATAAAACTTATGCGATAGGAGACATACTTCTATTATTTTCTGATAGAGAAATACCATCATTAGCCACACTTCGTCGTGATTTGAAAAAATTATGTATTTTGGGGTTTTTAAAACAAACTGGAAAATTAAAAAATACTCGTTACGAACTTACTATTTGGGGGATTGTTCATAATCCTATTGATGCCCATGATTACTGTGCGGTTGACCTAGAAAGAAGAAATGGCAACACGCAATACAATTTTTCTTTATTTGAAAGATTTCCTCAGAATATATTTGGGGAAGAAGAAATTGTAAAACTCAATAAAGCTACGAAAGTATTTAAAGATAAATCACAAAATATAAGTAAAATAATACAGCAAAAAGAATTAGAACGATTTGTGATTGAACTTTCATGGAAATCTTCAAAAATAGAGGGTAACACTTATACATTATTAGATACGGAGTTACTCCTTAAAAAAGGAATTAAAGCTCCTGGCCATACTGAATCTGAAACTACAATGATTCTCAATCACAAAAAGGCTTTTCAATATGTAGAGATGGTTACAAAATTCATTTAACTAATTTTTTAAGGTAATATTTGATAAACATTAAGTGGCAGAAACCCTGATAAGTAGACATTTTCTTTTCCATAAATCTGTCAACGCGGCGATTATTGTTTAGCCAATTAAAGCTCCTTTCAACTTTCCATCTTTGCCGACTGTACTTCTTTTCCTTCAATTCGGATTGGGCGATATTTTTTCGGTTGTTTCGCCGTCTGATCAAACACGGCTGGATTTGGCGCTTTTTAAGTTCTTTTCTAAATTGATTGCTGTCATAGCCTTTATCAGCGCCCAATCTCTTCGGCCTTCTAACTCTCCCGCCGACAGTTACCCGGTCCACTGTTCTTAAAGCGAATTTCTGGTCATGATGATTGGCTCGGCCGCAAACAAGAGCTAGGGGATTGCCTTTAGCGTCAATCACAATATTGCGTTTTAGGCCGTTTATCTGGTGTTTTCCTGAATAACCGCAGTGCCGTTTGCCCCTTTTTTTGACTTAACGTCGCTAGCGTCAAGATAGGCGTTTCGCCAATGCAGAATATTCTTTTTATCCGCTTTATGCTTTAGTTCTTCGAAGATTTTTCTGAACGTCCCGTCATTAACCCATTTGATGAATTGTCGGTAGCAGGTTACATAGGAGACGCCGTAATCATGGGGCAGATCGCGCCAGCGACAGCCGGTGGAGAGCACATAAAGCATGCCGTTGACCACTTCGTACATTTCAGCGGGCGGGCGGCCTCTTTTCTTGCGTCGACGCCTGACTAATGGCTCGATTAGCTGAAATTGTTTCTCCGTGATGTCTGATAGATAGGCTTTTCTCTTTTGTTTTTGTTGTTGCATAAGAGTACAAAGTTAATGGACTTTATACCCTTATTTTACAACAAAATGAATTTTGTAACCATCTCGTATTATCTTTTAAAGAAAAATATAAAAAACCGAATGTTCGACTTATAGAAGATATACATAGACTTCTCACTGAAGAACTTGGTGTATCTTTTGGTTTACGAGCAAAAAAAGTTGGCGTAACTGGATCAACTTATATTCCACTTTCAATACCAACACAAATAAATGAAGCACTTAATGATTTGTGTAAGGCAATAGAACAACTGGAAACTCCTTATGAAAAAGGTTTACTTGCGCTCCTTGGTATTAGTTACATCCAACCGTTTGAAGACGGCAATAAGAGAACAGCTCGACTTTTTGCAAATGCGATATTACTTGCTTGTGATTCTGCGCCACTTTCTTATAGGAATGTAGATGAGATAAATTATAAAGAAAGTATCTTAGTATTCTATGAAAAGAATAGTATTATTCCTATGCGTAAAATATTTATAGATCAATATTTATTTGCTTGTGAAAACTATTTGCAGTTTTAGATATTTAATATCATTGGGCAAAGACCCCTATGGGGTCTAAAGAAAAGGCTCCGGCGGGCAGTTTTTTGCGAATGTACCGTTCGGCAGAGGTCTGCCCTCTGTTGCTTGCACCACGCTAAAACCTTGCTTAAACCTTACCTTACTTAAACTCATAATACACCTATGGTAACAAATTCTATGCGGCCGCATCAAACTTGTTACGAAAGCTACGAACCTCCTAGTGTAGCTCCGGGAAGTATTGCCGTAAGGTGCGGTCATAGTCTATCTCACTTACCAATAGGTACAGTACGTGATACTTAAGCCGCATATTCCAAAGCTGCTCGTTAAATTCGCGCGGCACAGCAAAGGGTGATGCCCACACGCTCGCCTGCAGCTTCTTAAAACCATTCTGTATGAGTAACCGCCGAAGATAATTCCGATCCTGCCTTCTTTTTTCCGGCACGTCAAAGATAACCATGCGCCACTTTTTATCCCAACGGGACGGCGAACGATCCACATACCAACTCAAAAGCTCTTTCGAATACCGGCGTCCGGCGGGCGCAAGAGAGTAATCGTTCCGCCCTCGAATAACGAATCCACGCTTAACCAACCGCTGAACGGCCGCTCGCTGCAATGAATCCAGTGATAGCTTAATAATCGCCCGCGCTACCTTAGAGTACGGTAAACCATGAGGAAATAAAAAATTCAGCGTCGCAGGTGACGGATTTGTTAATCCCAACAGCGCTAATTGCCACTTTTTCAGTTGCCGTGGGCTACTTGGCATTGTATTGTTCCGGCGCATATATCAGGCGTGTGCAATAAATATCAGCTCAAAACCGGGTCTTAAGGTGATACGGATACTGTAACACATATTGTGCGGCCGCACAATATGTGTTACGTCTGGATTGGGCATTAAGTCACCAAGTCACCAAGTCACGTTGTCTAATTCATTTAACTAAGGTGTTGCCGTTCCTGTATCAGGGGCTGGCTCTGATGCCGGAGTTGGTTCCAAAGCTGGAGCGGATGTCGGCACCGGAGTAGCAGCTGGAGTTGACGCCGGCGTTAGAGTGGAGGTGGTTGTTGTAGGAGTACTAGTCGCCGACGTTGACGAACCAGTAGGTGCGGCAGTATTAGAAGTTGAACTGGCTCCGATTGGCGAATCTGTAGCTGGGGTTTCCGCCAGAGGCGGAGCAGTCACTGGCTGGGGTGTTGGCGTAGGAGTAGCATCTGGAATTGGAACAGTTGTTGGAGTTGCAGTGGTTGGAGCTGGAATTGGGGTACTGCTAGTTGTTGGAGCTGGAGTTTCAACTGGAACTTCTGCCAGAGGCGCTGTGTCTGCCTTGGGCACGCGACCAGCCTGTGGCTGGGACGTAGGAGTTGGTGTCGGCGCAGGCGTCGTGGTAACTTGCCCCGCCGTGGCGGTGGTTGAAGTTCCCAAAACCTGCCCTGTAACGGCATTTTGAGTGCCTGCTACCGGGGCTGGATTAGTTGTCGCGCTGGTGTTGTTTGGTAATTCCCCGGCTGTTATTATTTCACACTCGCCTTTGTTTTTTATAAATTCACCATTCTCCAATGTAATACAATATGGATCTTTGGTAATTTTGTCATAAATCGTAAAACCGGTTGGTTTATCAGCCGAACCAATCTTAAAGTTATAAGTCTGTAGCGCCTCAACAATCAACGTCCGCGCATTATTAACGCCTTCAATAATAGTTAAACCAACGCCTTTAAGCAGGCTGATAAGGCTGGGCTGGGGCAGGGCTTGGGGATTAGTGTTAAGCAGGCCTGTTTCTAATATAGCTAGGCGAGAATGTAATTCCTTAATGGCATTGGTAGTCACAAAAGTCAGAGCGGAAGAATTAAAGCTGTAAAGTTCAGTGTCCGTCGTATCTTCCGGATTTAATTTAGCTTTGAAAGTGGCAATAGTGTAAGGAATAATGTCTTTCACATCTTGAGCGATGACGCCAATGCCTTTGGCTCCTTCCGGCATCCTCGTTCTTTAAGCGATCCTTTCTGCCTCGAGACTTCCTCTGGATTAAGGCTTGGGTATGGGCTAAGCGTGGCGTATAGCGCCTGACCTGAGGTGGATAATGGCGTTTAAGTTCCCTGGAGATTGAGGAGGGTGAACGGT
>JACRFM010000083.1 GCA_016234305.1 Candidatus Kerfeldbacteria bacterium | reverse complement strand
GAGCTTTAACTGGCTCAATAATAACCGCCGGATCGACCGCTTCATGGAAAAGAAAACATCTACTTATCAAGGTTTCTGTTATTTGATGTTTGTTAAATATTACCTTAAGAAATTGGTTAAATGAGTTTTGCAACCATCTCTTTATACCCAGCGGCGGCTGATTCTAAAGTGCGCACCGTAGTGGTGCCGACTGCCATAATATTAAAACCGGTGGCTTTGTATTTATTCAAGCGCCGAGCCACGACCGCACTTATGAAATAATCTTCACTGTGCAATTTATGCCGCCTGACTTGCGCTGGATTCAATTTGGCAAAGGTTCCCAAATTAACGTGGAGAGTGATGAATTCAATTTTAAAGCCGCGTCGCCGGAGTTTATTCAACAAGCGCGGCGTAAAGTGCAGGGCCGCCGTCGGGGCGGCTATGCTCCCTTGCCTACGGGCAAAAACGGTTTGGTAAGCCGTACGCAACTCACGCTCACTCAAAGAAGTATTTTTAATATAAGGCGGTATGGGCGTGGTACCGTATTTAAGCAAGATATTATTAAGACGCGCCAGCGGAAAATTAGGTTGCAAATAATAATAAGCAGCCTGCCGGCGGCGCACTTTAAACCACAACTTATTTCCTAAGGTGAGCTTTGTACCAACTGTCAATTTTCTGTCGGCCATCACTTTAATAAACTGATGGTCTTTGGCTAAATACAAAACCTTGACTCGTCCGCCGCTGGGTTTAGTTAAACTTAAACGGGCGGGAATAACTTTACTATCATTAAAAACTAAAACTGTCCGCGGCGGCAAATGGTCGGCTAAATTTATAAAGTAATCGTGAGTTGTCTTTTTAAAATTGCGGTCATACACCAACAAACGCGCCTGGTCACGCGGACGGGCCGGCGCTTGAGCCACCAAAAACTGAGGCACCTTATACGAGTATTGCGCCAATAATTTCCGAAAGGTAAGGCTCATAATCTACCCTGTTTAATCGCCAACCGGGCGCGGGCCACCAAACTATTAAAATAAAATAAATTATGAAAAGTTAATAATTTTAAACCCGTAATCTCCTGAGCGCGAATCAAATGATTTAAGTAACTCAAGGTATAACTTTGACAAACATAACAGCGACAATTTTTATCCAAAGGCCGGCCTGACTTTAAATTAGCAGCCGAACGTAAATTAATTCTCCCTTGGCTGGTAAAAGCCAAACCGTGGCGCGCATAATGAGTCGGCACTGAACAGTCAAACGTATCCACGCCTGATTTTATAATTGGCCACAAATCCTCTACATGGCCTATACCCAATAAATGCCGCGGCTTGGCCGGCGGCAACGCTTTATTAACAAGCTGCAGCATGCGCTTCATCGCCGCCTTGCCATAACCAAATTCTCCGCCAATGCCAAAACCGGCAAAATCCAAAGCGGCCAGGTAACGCGCGCTAGCAGTACGTAAATCCTGATAACGCCCACCTTGCACTATGCCAAATAAAGCCTGCGTGGAGCGTAAACTGGTTAAACAAATCTTGGCCCAACGATGAGTGCGGGCTACTGATTCCTTAATATATTTATAATCAACCGAGGGCGGCGGACATTCATCAAAAGCAAAAATTATGTCAGCCCCCAGCTTTTCCTGAATTCTGATTGATTCGCGCGGTCCGATAAATAATTTCCGGCCGTCCAAATGAGACCTGAATTCCACTCCCTCGGGTGTAATCTTCAAACGACTGGGCTGCCGTTTCCCAATTACTAAGGGTTTTTTGTTTTGGGCTATTTTACTTACACCTAAATCCAAACCAAAGCCCAAGCTAAATACTTGAAAACCGCCGGAATCGGTCATTAAACCGCCCGGCCAATTCATAAATTTATGCAAACCACCGGCCTTTTTTACCACTGCTTCGCCCGGCCTAAGATGCAAATGATAGGTATTAGCAATTAACAATCGGCTGCCCGTAGCCAATACTTCATCGCCAGTTAAAGTTTTGACCGTAGCTTGCGTGGCCACTGGCACCAAACAAGGCGTTTCGACTAAACCATGAGGGGTCTGTAATACGCCGAGGCGGGCGGCACTATGCCTACTGGTCTTTAAAATCTTAAATTTAATCATAAATTAAACATAATACCGATTTTAACCTATAATATAATTGGCGGTCTTAAAAAATATTGTTATAATTCATTATAAGTATGATTCCTTCCGAAATCAATTTACTAGCCAAAGTCAAACTGCTCGCCAGTCGAAAAAATAATCTGGCCTATGAGGCTAGCCATCTGCTCCCGCCTGCCCCAACCAAACTGCCGCTAGGCCAACAAGTAAACCAGCATCTCCATAAACACAACTCGCTTTACCGCTGGACAGGTATAGTGACGGCCATCTTATTGTTTTTTACCTTAGGCGTAATAATCGGCCACTCTTACTACCAAGGGAACGGCAATTTTGGATTATCAAAACAGAATGTTTATGCGCAATTTCTATTAGAGATATATGACACGGTCAAAGATAATTACTGGGATAAAATAGACGACAAAAAACTAATTAAACTCTATACCCTGGGAGTGGAAAAATTAACCGGCCAACCGCAAAATACAACTCCGGCCGATCGGGATGAACTTAAACAAATGCTAACCGGAGTAATAGAGAACATATCGGACCAGGACAAACAAAAAAACCTCACTGTCACTTTGGGTAATTTAGTGTTAGCTAACCTGAGTCCATTTGAAAGAAGCCGTCTGTTTACTTCTAAAACAGAAAAGGAACTGCGCGACAACGTCAGTAATATTGACAAAACTGTTGATTTATATAAAACGCTGGGGGTAGATAAAAATACACCACCTGATAAAATCAAACAGACTTACGAACAAAAAGTTAACGAACTAGCCAAAGATAAATCGCCCGAAGCTCAAAAAAAACTAGCCGATGCCGGTCGCGCTTTTGCCACCTTAGGCCGAACTGACAGTAAAAAATTCTACGACCAAAGTGGCGCTGAAACCACCGTCCTAAGTCGGGTAATTGAGCCGGATATTTTTTATTTGCAGCTTAAAAAAATTTCACCTCAAACTTTCGACGAATTCCAAACAGTAACCGCAATGGTTACTGACAAACCATTAACCTCCTTAATACTTGACCTGAGAGGCAATATTGGCGGAGCTATTGATATTCTCCCTTATTTCTTGGGTTTTTTCATTGGCCAAGACCAATATGGCTACGAACTTTTTCACCAAGGCGAACCTGAGCCTTTTAAAACCAAAACCGGCTGGCTGCCTAGTTTAGCCAAATATAAAAAAGTGGTGGTTTTAATTGACGGTCAAACTCAATCATCAGCTGAAGTTATCGCGGCCACCATTAAAAAGTACAATGTCGGCGTAGTTATTGGCAGCACTACCAAGGGCTGGGGCACGGTTGAAAATACCTTCCCCTTAAAAACTACCATTGACCCGACTGAGAACTACTCCGCGTTTTTGGTACACAGTCTGACCTTACGCGACGACAACCAGCCCATAGAAGGCCGCGGCGTGAACCCAACTATAAAATTATCTGACAAAAACTGGCCAGAGCAGCTCATGACTTATTACAATTACGGGCCGCTGGCAGAAGCGGTTAAACAAATTATAGCTGGAAAATAAATTCACCCCTTAAATCATCAACTTATACAACAACCTAAGTCACCTTTGTAAAACAAGAGTACCTTAGGTTAAAATGCAATTCAAATTTAAGAACTTCTATTAATCAGTCTTATTCTTTCTTTTAAAACGCGACCTAATAATGCGCATGTGCTCTTTGGTCCTTATGGCATCTTGATCACCTACATCCATATCACCCAAAACCCGAAAACTACCTTCGCCAAAAGTATCTTCAACTAAATGAGCTACTTTCATTAATCGTCCGGTGAAACAAGCTTGCAAAAATTCAGCTAGTACTTTGTCTTTTGACACATAGTCTTTGGAAAAATCATTTTGTATCTCACTAACAACATAATTCAACACTTGCCGTTGATAAAAATAGGGAAAACCACATTTATGATCACTATCTTTTGACTTCCAAAAAATTTCATCCTCATTTATACGACGCTCTTTGGCTATCAATTTTCTCTCTTTTACGACTTCTTCCGATAAAAACCAATCTCTATAATCTTTAAATATGGGCATTTGCAAAACATCATTAAAAAACTTCTTTTCATATTCACCAACTATGGCTTCATCTAGTCCGTCTAAATGACCATGAGAATCACCCTCTATATTTTGCTTATGAGACGAATAAACTTTAACTCCAGATCTAGAAGTAGCTATTTCTAAATCTCTACCCACTTTATTAAGTTGGATAGCTTGGTGAGACTTTAGATGAAGTGTTTCGTGAAATATGGTAGTGGCAAATTCCAAAATACTTTTGCGAAAATAAGTAGCATTGAAAACTGCTGCCTGGTGCCTGTCAAACGAAATGGCAGCTCCTGGTGCTCCCGGTGGCTTTATTTTCAAATAAACATCTTTGGGAACGAAGTGATAGTTGTTTTTTGGAACATCAAACGGCTCAACCCCGGACTGTCTCATTAGTTCATTGGTTTTTTGGTTTACTAAATCTATTATTTCTTCCTCTTTTGGGGTTTTGACCAGCTCTCCTTTTTCTAATTGCTGACGTTGCCCTTCTGTCAAACTATCCAAATGATGCTCTCCAAAATAACCAACCATTTCTTTACGTAAATCTTCTTTTTCGGTTTCGGGGGCGTTACCAATAATCCTGAAATCTGGAAAATTTTCTGGCATATAAATTGGTATCTATATTCACTAGTATCTGATCAAAATCTATTAATTACTAATTTGCTCTAAACTCCGTTCGCTAACAGCTTCTTAAACTCCTCCACCATCGGCACTGCTTCTGGGTCAGCTTCATATTGCAAAGCCGTGTAATAAGCCAGCCAATCGGCCAATAACAAACTGTTAAAAATAGTTTCTAATTGACTGTCGCCTTTTGGCTCTATGGCCATAACCGGTAATTCGCGCTGGGTTAGCAAGTCGGTTAATACTTCCAGGCGTTTGGCAATACGCGCCTCATCTTGCCTGTCCTTTAACATTATAAAGATAAATTTTTGGGCCAAATCTTGACTTAGTTCATTATAATCAAAACCGTTCATTTCATTGTGATTGAGTTCGGGCAGCAAATTATAAAATGCCGGAACCTTGCCGGTTTCGTTAAGTTTAATTTTCCAATTATAAGCCAAAGCGTAATTGCGCCGCGCCGCGTATATCACCGGCACTAATTGCTGACATTGTTCGGCCAATTCCTGACCAGAACTTTGCAGAGCCAAAGGTTTTAATTGTTCACTTAATTTAGCGGTTAAAGCCAGTAGCTCCTCATCGCCGATTATTTTAAGCAAAGCCCGCAAACTGAATCCTAAAGCGGAACGTGGCTGAATGCCGGTATCGGGCAGCTTGACGTAAGGAATTTTATGTTCTTCAGCCAATTCAATTAATTGGCCGCCGATTGCCACTACCGCTAGGTCAAGTTTTAAAGCCTGAGCCGTCCTAAATCCATCTATGGCTTCTTCGGTATTGCCAGAATATGAACTGATAATGACCAAACTGTTTTTTAGCGCTTCACTGGCCACTCGCGGCAAACCGTAGTCAGAGTGAATAATAAAATTAAGCTCGGGGCGCAACAGTTTTAAAACATCAGCCGCCAAGTGCGACCCGCCCATACCGCAGACGATGTAATTTTGGTACTTTACAGGCCGCCAATCGCCAGTTATGACCGGCTCAAATTTAAACTGCTCCGGAAAATTAATAATTGCTTTATCCATCATAAAAAAATTAACTCCGATATTTAACAAATAATTTATATAATCTAAGATAGCGTTCGGCAATTTCTTGAATAGCGCCAATTTCGTCAACGTAGCCATTAATCAATTGCTCAATTGATTCTTCAAATATGGTTCGCCCCACCGCAAAGCCAATCACTCCCTTTACTTTGGCGCCAGCCGCAAACCAACTCTCGACTTGTTCAATAGTGGCCTCACGCCCCAAAATCACCACCTCACGCTCGCTGCGGCCACCAGCTTGAACATGCTCAACCAGTAATTGGTATTGTTTGGCATCATCCAAACCTTCAAGTTTCCAAATATTGGTTTCAATGCCAGCTTGGTAAAGTTCATCAATCATCTGCAACATTAATGACGGGCGCACTTCCATATCATAACGCTCAGTATCGCCTCTAACCTGATTTAATTGCGCCAAAGTGGGCGGCACTAAAACTTCCAGCATTAAAGGATACTTTTGCGCCTGGCAAAAACGCGACAACTGTTGCAGCCTCGTCCGCTGACGTTCATTGAGCTCCGGCTGGCTGGCCGGATTATAGCGCACCAAGGCTTTAACAATGTCCGGTTTAAATTTACCAATGTGCTCGGCAAAATCATCACCATACTCAAAATTAAATTCGGTTTGCCCGCTTTTCTCCACCGGCAAACAAAACTTATAACCACGACGGCTGGCATCTTCTAAAACTGCCTGCCCAAAAAATTCATCAACCAAAACCGCCGCCGCTTCTTTGGGTACCTCGGTCTGCACGGCCATTTTAAAACCTTTGTAAATTACTTCCTTAAAATGGCTAATACGCTCATGGATTTCGCTGTCAAACGAATCGGGCGTAATGCCCATCATTTTCAAAAACGAATTGCGATGGTCAAAAGCCAAAATGTATAATTGCTCCATAAAACATGCGGCGGGTTTAGATATCTTTATATTACCAACTTAAACAAACAAAGACAAACCTTTAACTATCCTAGTTAATCAATTTATACTATATGTCAAAAATGTCCGGCCGGACATTTTTGACATACTAACTATTTGTCCCGAACTAAGGCATTGAGGGCGCTTCATCAATTTTAAGACTAATCAGTACCCAGTTTATCCGCCACAAAATCTATGTCTTTATCGCCTCGCCCGGATAAATTAACAATCATCACTTGGTCTTTAGCCAGTTTAGGCGCGAGTTTTCTAACATAGGCAATGGCGTGCGAACTTTCCAGCGCCGGAATAATACCCTCAATTTGAGAAAGATATTGAAAGGCCGCTACGGCTTCGTCATCGCTGGCGGTTACATATTCAACTCGCCCACGCTCTTTTAAATCAGCGTGAATTGGTCCAATGCCGGGATAATCAAGCCCTGAGGCTATGGAATAAACCGGCAAAGGCTCACCTGTCTCGTTTTGTAATAAGTAAGTGTACATACCATGAATTGTACCCGGCTGACCTAAGCTCAAAGTGGCGGCGTGTTCACCAGGCCGTAAACCGCGCCCGCTCGGTTCAACGCCTATCATTTTAACGCCCTTGTCATCTAGAAATTCATGAAACAAGCCGATAGCGTTGGAACCGCCGCCCACGCAAGCCAATAGATAATCAGGCAAGCGGCCAATCTTTTCCACAATTTGCTTCTTGGCTTCGCGTCCGACAACGGCTTGAAAATCCCGTACCATCATCGGATAAGGATGCGGGCCGACCACGGAACCAATGGCAAAAAAAGTTTTGTCGTACTCTCGCAAATAGGTTTGAAAGGCACTGTCCACCGCGTCTTTTAAACTTTGACCGCCAGTTGCCACCGGCACAACCTTAGCGCCCAAGAGTTTCATACGCACGACGTTGGGCTGTTGTTTAACAATATCAATTGTGCCCATATGAATTTCGCACTCCAGTCCCAGCAGCGCTGCGGCCGTGGCCACCGCCACGCCGTGCTGCCCGGCACCAGTCTCAGCTAGTAGCTTGGTTTTGCCCAGCCGCTTAGCCAGCAGACCCTCACCTAAAGTGTGATTAATCTTGTGCGCGCCAGTGTGATTCAAATCCTCCCGTTTAAAATATATTTGCGCCCCGCCCAGTTCCCTGCTCAAACGTTTGGCCAAATAGAGTGGCGACGGGCGACCCACATAATCCTGTAATAATGATTCATACTCGTTAATAAACTCTTTATCTTGCCTGGCCGCTAAATAAGCGCGGCTGACTTCAGCTAAAACAGTTTTCAGCTCTGGCGGCACAAACTGCCCGCCATACTTGCCAAAATAACCCTGTTCATCTGGTAAAAGTTTAAGTGAAGCCCCTCCAGCCTGAAGTCCGGGGCTTTCCTCCCCCTGGAGAGGGGCAGAACCCCGTCTCGCCCCGCTTGAATGGGACTTACGCGTGGTTAATTTATTTTCTTGATGCATAAAATTATGAGTTAATAGGTAAAACTGCGATCTTTTATTAAAATCGCCATGACCAAGTTGCCCGACTAAAAAATATATAATAATACGACATAAAAACAAGACCGCCCCGCTGGATAGCGGGACGGTGCAACAAAATTTATTTACAAATAAACTAAATCACCTGCCCGCGTGTACGAACAGTCCACCAAACTAAGTTTAAGTTAATCTGAAACATATACTATAAGGATACACCAAATTATTATTTATAGCAAATTGAATCCAAATCTTCAATCATCCCATAGCCAAAGTATAAAACATAGCCACCGCCGAGGTCGCCATCAACACAAAAGTCGCTCCGACAAAAACCTGGGAAAAGACGCCGCTTTTATATTGTCCCATTATTTTTTGATTGCGGGCTAGCTGGGCAATAATAAATATCAAAGGCACGGCTGCTACCCCGTTAAAGACCGCCGCAAACACCAAAGCTTTAATCGGGTCTAAACCAATAAAATTAATCAGCAAACCAATAAGGGTGGCGATGGTTATGACGCCATAAAAACCATGAGCTTTTTTCAGTTTTAAATTCAAACCCTCGTGCCAACTCAAAGCTTCGGACAAAGCATATGAGGCTGAAGCCGACAAAATCGGTACCGCTAGCAAGCCCAACCCAATCACGCCGACGGCAAAAATCATTTTGGCTAAAAAACCGGCATTGGGAAAAGTGTTCACTAATGGCTCAAGAGCCTTGGCCGCCTCCGCCGCCGTACCAACATTAGTTATGCCGTTACTGTTTAGAACCGTAGCTGCCACCACGATAATACACCAGGTGGCCAGATTGGAAGACAACATGCCGAAAAAATTATCCAGTCTCAAGTTGCGAATAAACCGTTTGCCAATATGCGGCCGGCCGTGCCTTAGTAAATGTTTCTCTTTTTCCTCCTCAACTTCCTCAGAAGCCTGCCAAAAAAACATATAAGGGGAAATAGTAGTACCAAGCACGCCGGTAATTATGAACAAAAAAGCAAAACTGAATTCAATGTGAGGCACAAAAGTCGCCCTCAGTAAAACGTCCCAAGGTTGTTTAACAATAAAAACCGTCAGCGGGTAAGACAACAGTGATAAGGTTAGCCATTTTAAAATCCGGGCGTAGGATTTATAAGAAGTGAAAATTTCCAACAGCAAAATAATTACTGTAAACAGAATGGTGAGCAAGGCAAAATTCACGGGAATTATAAGCTGGGCCGCCGCGCCCATGGCGCCTAAATCCGCGCCAATATTTATGGTATTAGCAACTACTACCAGACATAAGGTGAAGTACAGTACTTTTTTATTGTAATTTTCCTTAATAACCGCGGCTATGCCCTTACCGGTAACAGCGCCAATCCGGGCGCAAGCCTCTTGAATAGACACCATAAACGGCAGCATCGTAACGGCTGTCCATAGCTGGCCATAGCCAAATTGCGCACCGGTTTGCGTGTAAGTGGCTATGCCCGAAGGGTCATCATCAGCCGCGCCGGTAATTACGCCCGGCCCGGCGGCTTTAAAAAATTTCTTTAAACCTTTGAACATCTACTTTAATACTAATAACCAATCTTCAATCAACAAGTTAATTCTATACTAAATACGCTTAAGGCTCAATTGTCTACGTTTGTTGATTGAACTATTGACAAATTTCAGTATTTAATTCAAAGTGGTATGATATCTTTAGTAAAAGAATTAAGACGGCGGCTTAACTAAATCACTATGAACTATTTAGAAAAAATTCCCTTCACTATCACTGAACAAGAAAAATTGAATGCTGAAAAGTCACGGGAGAAACCTGGAAATCGGGAAAAAGAGCCAAATAAATCAACGGCTAGTTCCAAAGTTGCGGAATATAAATTGCTAAACCAAAGATTTTTATTGGTTAATTTAATTAATGACGACCCCTTAAAAACCGCCCAGGCTATTTTTGCAGCCCAGGGTTATGAGCCAATTCATAATCAACTTACCGAAGCGGTTGAAAATAAAGAATCGGAAAAAATTATTAAATATTTTAAAGATTGGTTAGATAGCGTGGAAAAGGAACTAACTGACTTGACAGAAAAATCAACTAATAAGCTGTCGGCGGAAGAGGTGGCTTATAAAGACTGCTTAAAAACTAAACACAGCCGTTTACAAGATTACCTGCAAATTCTGAAACTGGGAGATGAAATTAAAGAACTGCAATAATCAAGATGTGTTGATTAAAAAATCTACGCACACTTTGTATGGTTAACAAGTGCAACCTTTAGGTATTGACTATACTATTCATTGACAAATCCATATTGATGAAGTATGATACCGTGTTCTTTAACAAATACTCACAATTTTTGTAAAACACAGTCAAAAAATAAATCATAAACTACAAATAATTAAATAATCAAAAACCAAAAACGAAGGAGGTGTCGTTATGACAAGCTGGATAACAGTCGGCCAGTACGAATATGAGTATAACGAAGCCGGCTACACTGGCTGGTGCCGATGCGTCGGCGGAATGACGGACAAGGGGAAATGGCCCCAATGGAATCTTCAAACCGGCGCTACACGTTAATTAATCAACAAAAAAACACGGGAGGTTCCTGTGAATAACAAAATTGAATACCACGTCTATTTTGACGGCATTGTCCAGAGCCTAGAATTTAAGACCCCGGACGGCAAAAAGGTCACCCTAGGTGTAATAATGCCTGGTGATTATAATTTTGGCCCAGCGACAGAAAAAGAGACTATATTCATCCTGTTAGGTACTCTATCGCGCATAGGTATACAACCCAAAACATTTTACCCGGACGGTGAACTACTTGTATTTGAACCGGGCATGGAAATTAAAATTTCCTGCGCTGAACCAGTCGCCTATTTATGTCTATACGGCTGATTCAAACCAAGCACAAAATTAAAGTGTGTTGGGCGTCCCCCCGACACACTCTTTTTTATTAAAAACTAATACTATCAGTTGGTTTATACTCTGATTAAATTTCCTGTCAGTTATAATAAATACTCCATCTGGCTGACGGAGTATTTATTTATATAATTGTTATTAAATTACTGGCTAGAGCCTTAACAATTAATTTCTTAAGCAGCCGGGGTGGTTGGTTCAACCGGAGGGCAAGTGCATGGCTCATTGCCACAT
>JACRFM010000082.1 GCA_016234305.1 Candidatus Kerfeldbacteria bacterium | reverse complement strand
GGAACAGAGGGCGCTAACGGTATCGGTTTCCTTGATTAAATCCAAAGCAACTTTAGCCTTAAAGCCGGGTGGATGAGAGCGTTTGATATTTCCCATATTTTATATCTTAGCAGGTTGTCTGAATTTTGGGGGGAAGTATAAGGACTGTTTGTCCCAAAGCATTAGCTGTATAGTTTCTCTTTCTTCTATGGATAGATGTTGATATGGCATACACTTTGATTATCTCAAAGTGTTGCACTTACTTGTTGAACTCACTTTATGTGATATTTTATTGTTATGGTTGTGTCAATTTTTCACGGCCGTGAAAAATTGACACAAAGAAATAATATCTATTCCCATTCAATCGTGCCGGGAGGTTTGTCAGTCAGGTCATAAAATATATAATCAATAGCCTTAAGCCCCTTGATTTTAGCGGTAATGGTGTTTATTAATCTCGGCGACAAAAGGTAGGCTTCGCCAGTCATAGCCTCGCGCGAGGCAAACGGACGCAAAACTATACTAGAGCGATGTTTACGGCCGAAAGGGATAAGTATGACTGGGCATTGCCAGAGTTTGCCATATGCTTTGGCTCGTTTGATTTCAGTAGTGATTAAGTGGTCAATAGTTTGTAAAAGTTTAATACGGGGTTTGGTTAAAAAGGCTGGATAAGCTTGCCCGGCATTTAGTTTTGGTCCGGCGATTTTTAGCAGGACGCGATTTATAACTTGATATTTATTAGTCAATTCGTTGGCTAATTTATGGATGGTAGCGGCCCGATGGTAAGACGCGTCTACGGCCAGGGGCCGCGCATAGCTGCGTTCGTCGCCCTGTACGCCCACGCTTTTTATGGGCAGCAGGCGTGAATCGTATTTGGTCAGGAGAATATTTGGTAGTTTGTGTCTGTCAGCATTCAGTCGTTTGGCCTCCACTTTATTTAAACAAAGCAGCCTGACAGCTAGTCCTGGCCCGGGAAAGGGATGTGTCCAAATTAGTTCATTAGGTAAACCTAACTCTTTACCCAAAGTACGGACTTCGTCTTTATATAAGTTTTTGAGTGGTTCAACAAGCAGTCCTTGACGGGCAAATTTTTGCAAAAGGCCAACGCGGTTATGATGGGTTTTTATTTTAGCAGCGTGTTTGGTGCCGGCTGATTCAATCGTATCAGGATAAATTGTGCCTTGCCCGAGGAGCCACTCTCTAGGATTAAGTTTGAGTCTTTGCATGGTTTGGTTCGCTACGGTCACAAAAGTTTGGCCAATAATTTGGCGCTTATGTTCAGGTTGCCAAGCTTTATTTAAATGATTCAAAAATTGTCGGTCGGCTTTAATAGTGTGTAAGTTAGTGAAACCAGCCTCGCGTAAAAGTTTAGCAACCTGAGTTTGTTCTTTAAACCGCAATAATCCAGTGTCAATGTGTAAGCCGTAGACCTTGGTTTTACCTAAAGCTTGGTTAAGTAAAGCTAGAGCCACCGTGGAATCAACTCCGCCTGAAACCAACAGAAAAACTTTTTTATAGCCGACTTGTTGTTTGATTTGTTGTTCAATTAGCGTCAGGGTTGCCAGGCGAGTAGTGGCGTTGAGATGGCAAAGGCGCGCGGCAAAATTATTTAAAATAATCCGGCCGTATTTGGTATGATGAACCTCGGGATGAAATTGGAGTCCTAAGATCGGTTTGGTAGTGCTGGCCATAGCGGCGATGGGCAGATGTTTGGTTTGGGCCAGGGTAATAAAACCCGGTGGTAATTTAATGACGCTGTCGCCATGACTCATCCAGACCTCAGTGGTTTTAGGAACTTTAGCAAATAGGCGATGTGGTTTAGCGATAGTTAGTCGGGCCTTGCCATACTCACGTGTTTGGCCGGCGCTTAATTTACCTCCCCAAAAATCGGCCAATAGTTGATGGCCGTAGCATAAACCTAAGATTGGCACGTTTAGGGATAGGATTTTAGAATTGAATTCAATGGGATTTTTTAACAAACTGCGCGGTCCGCCGGATAAGATAAGGCCGCCGGCGTTAGTTAATTTCTGGAGGCTTACTTGGGGCGTAAAAATTTTACTAGGCACGTTTAAGTCGCGTAAGGTTCGGCTAATAAGATGGCTGTATTGCGAGCCAAAATCAATAATAGCAATGAAGGGTGAGATTTTGTTACTGGGCATGATGATTTGATTATAGCGGGTAAAGTTGGTAGTATCAAAGGTATTAGAATCAAGCCCAGTATAACAACTTTGTTAAATAAAATTTAGCGAGCTTAGATTAAGTAATTAATAAGAGATAACGATTAAATAAGTTGCTTAGCTCATTTATAAATTTTATTTTAAAAGCGAGCTATAACAGAGTAGTTATACTGGGTATGAATTATGAATGATGAATTAAGAATAATCTATTTAAAATCCTAAATCTTAAAACTTAAATCCTAAATAAATACCAAATCACAAAGTATAAATCTATTCAGTAGTTAATTTAATGTTTGTACGTTAATTTTGGGGCTTGGTGAATTGGGAATTATTTAGAAATTAGGATTTAGGAATTAGAAATTTTATCAAATTTTTCTTACTCCTTACTCTTACTTTTATCACTATGTCTTTGCCTTTGTATTTAACTTATGATGATGTTTTGTTGGAGCCGGGTTATTCTGACTTAAGACGGTCTGAGGTGGATTTAGTAACCGTTTTAGGAAAAATTAAATTACTGGTGCCAGTTTTATCGGCGCCCATGGATACCGTGACAGAGAGTACTTTAGCAATTGCTTTGGCCCGCAGCGGCGGCTTGGGCGTGATCCATAAAAATATGCCAATACCCAGCCAAGCTAATGAGGTAAAAAAAGTTAAGAGTAAAAATTTATTGGTGGGCGCCGCCATTGCCTATGGCACTGACGCTATGGACAGAGCCGAAGCCCTGCTTAAGGCTGGTGTTGATATGTTGGTAATTGATACGGCTCATGGCCACTCCAAAGGCGTGATTGATATGACTGGCAAAATTAAAAAAGATAAAAGGTTTCGTAAGGTAACATTGGTGTCTGGTAATGTGGCTACCGCCGAAGGCGTTAAGGTTTTAATAAAAGCCGGGGCTGACGTAATTAAAGTTGGTATTGGTCCGGGCTCTATTTGTACTACACGGGTAGTGGCCGGTATTGGTGTGCCGCAGTTGTCAGCCGTGCTGACAGCCGTTAAGGCAGCAGCTAAAAGTGGCGTGCCGATTATTGCCGATGGTGGTATAAATTATTCCGGTGATATGGTAAAAGCTTTGGCTGCCGGTGCCAAAGCTATTATGCTTGGCAGGTTATTGGCCGGAACTCGCGAGGCGCCCGGAAAATTAATTAAGACTAAACGCGGTTGGTTTAAAGCTTATCGTGGTATGGGTTCGTTTGAGGCTATGCAGCTCGGGAGCAAAGATAGATATGGACAGGCTGACATTAAAACCAAACATTTAGTGCCGGAAGGTGTTTCAGCTCAGGTAGCTTATACCGGTGAGTTGGCTGATTATTTACATCAGATGGTGGGAGGAATAAAATCGGGGTTTGTTTATATTGGAGCCAGGAATTTAACAGAGATAAAAAATAAAGCCAGGTTCGTTAGAATTACCGAAGCTTCACTTAAAGAAAGTCATCCGCACGATTTGGGAATAATTAGCCCGGCGCCGAATTATCATTAATTTAAATAAAATCAGCCCTTATGGGGCTGAGTTTAGTTTAGGTTGAATTCAAACACCAGCGGCAGATGGTCGGAGATGGTAGTTTGATAAGTTTGCAAGGCCAGCGGCTTGATTTTATGGTTGATAAAAAAGTTGTCTATGGCCATTATTTTTCTGCCGGGTAAGGTGGTTATAATGCCAAACTTTTTAGTCATGTTGCGGTAGTGCTGATTTAACATTTTGATAGATTTGGTTTCGGGGGTGACGTTAAAATCACCCGCTAACATAAGCGGCCCCTTAATCTGTTTTTTTAAATTGACTAAGTATTGGCTTTGTTTAAGCGAGCGCGGCGTGTCAATTTTGTTAGTACTGTAGGTACCATGGATGTTAACCAAGGTGAAAGATTTTTGGCCGCATTTGATTTCGGCAATAGCCACTGACCGCGGATGGTCAATCTTGGCAAAATTAGTATGGTCAATTTCTAAAGAGTAGTGTTTAAAATAGTGTTCAATGCGGGCAGAAGCAATGGGATATTTAGACAAAATGTAATTGCCTTGTTCTATTAGGCCGCCGTAATCACGGTGCAGTTTGCCCTGGGCCAGGATTTTTTTGGATATCCATTGCGGGCCAAAAAACCTATAAGGATAACGGTTAGCTAAAATTTTATCAATGTCCGCTTTAGAGCGGTATTTAGGGAAAGTTGTTTTTTCAAAATGGCGGGCTGCCTCTTGCAAACAGATAAAATCAGCATCCAGTTGGCGCAACAATTTGGCCACTGGCCGGCTGTTGTTGATTTTAAGGCCAATATTGAAACTAACTATTTTCATAATTTATATCGTGTCGCGCCTCGGCGCGCGACTGGAACCAGATTAAACGTGGTGGGCGGCAGAGGACTCGAACCTCTGACCTTCACAATGTCAATGTGACGCTCTAACCAGCTGAGCTAGCCGCCCTTAAGTTTTTTATAGTTTCTAAAACCGGTGTCAGGTATATATCATGGTGTAAGTTTTGGATTTTTTCAAGTGGCACCCAGGTAAATTCACTATGTTCTTCCGGATCTAGTTTTACCTCACCCGTGGCTGATACCTGATAAGTTAAACGAACAGTGTGTTTGTCTGAAACACGCAGGATATCTTGAGCCTGGATTAATTTAGGTTCGCCGGTCATAGTTAAATTCGTTTCTTCTTTTATTTCCCGCGCTAAGGCTTGTGCCAAGGTTTCACCCACTATAATCCGACCACCGGGAATATCCCACCGCGGCTCAGTTTCCCCTGGGTAAGGCTGGGCCCGTTTGAGCAACAAGTAATTGCCCTGGCTATTGGTTATAAAAGCTTTTACACCGACCTCTAGTTTCATAATTAATTTGTGCTTATTAGTTCATAGTACTAAAAGCTACAGATAGTAGTACTGAGCGCAACTAAGACTACGCTAAGTGTGGTGGATGCGCCTGGATTCGAACCAGGGACCTGGCGCTTATAAGACGCCTGCTCTAACCAGCTGAGCTACGCATCCTTGAGCTAGTTTATAATAAATAAAATTACAGACCGCTAACTAATTACTATGAATTAGCGTTGCTATTCTACCATTTAGCCGTAGGTTTATTCAAGGGGTTTGAGTGCCAGTTTCAGGTGTTCAATTATTTTCTTTTCGCCTTCCAGCAAGGTTTGTCCTGCTAGTATGGCCCGCGCAGTGGCACGGTCGCCGCTGGGGTTAAACGGCTTAAGTAAATCAGCCGCTTGGCGCCCGAGTCCGGCGTGTAAATAAACCGAAGTTTGTCCAGGCGTCAATTCATAAAGCAGCACCACTGTGCCGGCTTCGGGCGCATTGGTGATAAGTTCTTCAATCACTCCTGGTAGTTCATCTTCGCTAGCGCCCGATTTTGTGAAGTCTTCATTTTGCAACAATGACCAGACTAGTTTGCGGGTGGGGTCGCTTTTTAATCGTGCCAGGGTTCGTCCCCAAAGTTTAAGCGTGGATAGCTGTTTGGTGCGATATAAATGCTGGACCACTTCTTCGCGCCGCGCCCCCAGGTTAACCAGATGTCCGGCTCGTTCCAAGGTTTGCGGCGTAACCAGGATGGTTTTAAAACTACGGGTGGCGCTGGTTAGGCCGGTAAATAAACAAGTAGCTATGTCTTCATCCAGTAAATTTGGATTAAGAGCGGTCATTAAATCAAAGACCAGGTCAGCCGTGGCCGGGACATTAAGATTGACCATATTCACTTGGCCAAAATGTTCATTGGCCGGACTATGGTCCAGGTTAATGATGGTAGTATCATAAAAAAATTCGGTATTTTGCTGATAGAGCTCGTCCAGTGCGTTTAAATCGGGCGTGTCAACTACTAAGATTAGATCATAAATAAAGTTAGAATATTTAGTAGTCAAGTTTTGACTTTGGAAGCTGCCGGCTTTAGGCGTAAGATAAATTTCCAGTTTTTCCGGAGTCACGTTGTAGCTCAAATCCGCCAGCTCGCTGTTTTTTAAGTCCAGGTTGATAATAAATTTTCGCAAAGCCGCAGTTTGCGAACTGATACGTTTGGCGCCTGGCAAAAAACGCAGGCTGCCCGGCAGCTTAAAACCGCTGGATATAACATCAACTCGTTTCCCCAGTTTTTCCAAATAAAGTGTCAAAGCCAAAGCTGAAGCCACCGCATCGCCACTGCGATGCGGGGAAAAGGTGATTAAAATATGCTCGGCACGATTGATTATCTCAACCGCCTGTTGTGTTTCTGATAAAGCCATATAAAATGACAAGCCGTTTATTTTAACTTATAAGTTTACCACTGTCAAGGTCCTTGTGTCTAGGAGGGCCTAAGCCATAATTAACTGGCAGGAAATAGATGGCTGGTTAAGGTTCCATAAGATTGACTTAAAGACTTAACATAAGTATAATAAAACAAGTTTTTACAAAAATTTTGTTAGCTGGTTAGCCAATTTTATGAATCTTACTGAACTGGCGCGTCGCCTTAAAATACCTACCGAACAATTAAAAGACGAATTGCCTCGTTTGGGTTTTGATATTGGCCGCCGCGCTATTAAAGTTGATGAGGTGGTGGCTGAAAAAGTAATTAAACTTTGGTCAGAACGTCAGGCCCATAAGGTAAATCAGCAGTATGTGGTGGTAGAGAAGAGGTTAAATGACATCAGTCAAGTTGTGGCTACACGTGAGGCGGCTATACCGCTGAGGCTTAACCCGCGGGAGTTGGCTGAACTGCTTAACATTCCCGTGGCCAACGTGATGGCCGAGTTGTTTAAGAATGGAGTGATGGCTTCAATTAATGAATTGATTGATTTTGAAACCGCTTCTATAATTGCTCAAGATTTGGGTTATAAAACCGTGGCGGCTAAGTCAGACAGTGAGGCCAAAAAAGAAGCTGAGGCCGCGGCTGGTCTGCTGGAAATTTTGAATGTGAAAGAAACTGATGAACCCAAGCTCCAGCCCCGTCCGCCGGTAGTGGTGGTTATGGGTCATGTGGACCATGGCAAGACTACTTTGCTTGACGCTATTCGTTCAACTAACGTGGCGGCCCAGGAAAGCGGCGCCATCACTCAGCATATTGGCGCTTATCAAGTTGAGGAGCGGGGTCGCAAGATTACATTTTTGGATACACCAGGGCATGAAGCTTTTTCCGCCATGCGTTCACGCGGCGGGCGGCTGGCTGACATAGCTATTATTGTAGTGGCGGCGGATGATGGTGTTCAACCGCAAACCTTGGAAGCCATCGAGATTGCCCAACGCGAAAAGCTGTCCTTTTTAATAGCTATTAATAAAATAGACCGCGAGACGGCCGATATAGAACGTACTAAGAAAGCTTTGGCTGAACTTAATTTATTACCGGAGGATTGGGGCGGTAAAACAATTTGCGTGCCGATTTCAGCCAAGAAGCAGCAAGGCATTATTGAACTTCTGGATATGGTTTTGCTCCTTTCAGATATGGAAAAGTTTCAAGCTAACCCTGACCGTTTGGCCGCCGGTACGATTATTGAAGCTAAGCTGGATAAAGGTGAAGGCCCGGTGGCCACTGCTTTAGTGCAAGTCGGTACTTTGCGAGTCAGTGATTACTTGATCGCCGGTGAAGTGGCCGGTAAGGTAAAAGCGATGCGTGATTTTATGGGTCAGGTAGTTACGGCCGCGCCGCCGGCTATGCCGGTGCGTATTTTGGGATTAAAGCAAGTGCCTAAAGCCGGTGATATATTCAGAGTCGTCAAGGACGAAAAAGAGTTTCGTGAGGTTTTGCATAATTTGCCGCGTTTTCAGCGGGTTATTGCCTTACCGGAAGTAGCCATGGAGACAAAAGGAGAAGAAGCTACTCCGGCCGTAACTCTGAATATTATATTAAAAGCGGACGTTTTGGGTTCGCGTGAGGCTATTGGTTCTTCTTTGGCTAAGTTAGCTAAGACCGATGTGACTGTTAAGGTGGTGCGCACGGGCCTCGGGAGTATTACCGAAGCCGACATTTTATCGGCTGAAGCGTCCCACGCCATAGTCGTTGGTTTTAATGTGCCGCTGCTGCCAGCCGCCGAAATTTTAGCTAAACAAAAAAACATTTTTGTGGCGACTTATAAAGTCATTTATGATTTATTGGATGAAGTTAAGAAGCAATTAACCGCCCTGCTTAAGCCGGAACTTATTAGAAATCAGATTGGTGAAGGTTTAGTTATTCAAATATTTCGCCGCGGTCGCCATGATATGATAGTTGGTGTCCGTGTGACCCGCGGGGTGATTCGTCCCGGTACCAAGGCCGTGGTTTATCGGGGCAGGGATTTATTGATTGAGCTTAAATTGGCTGAGATGAGGCTAGGCAAGGAAGTTGTCGGTGAAATGGCCGAAGGCGGTGAGTGCGGTTTAAGTTTAGTCGGCCAGCCGTTAGTGGAAATTAATGATAGATTAGAAATTTATCATGAAGAGGTCAGACAGCGTTCCCTATAGAAACAGTACCGCCGACGTCAAGACGCGGCGTTTACTGAAAATGAATAGTCTAATTCGAGCTGAATTAGGCAGGATTATGACGCGCGAGCTGGAACTGCCTGGCAATGTTTTGTTGACCATTTCGCAAGTTGAAGTGCCGGCTGATTACAGTCTAGCCAGGGTGGGCTTAAGTGTTATACCTTTTACGGAGGCTACGCGCGTTTTACATTTAGTACAGGCCGCTCGCGGCGAGTTACAGCGTTTTATCAATCACCGGCTGCGTATTTATCGCGTGCCTAGATTGGTTTTTTATATAGATGATAGTGAAGAAAAAGCCGAGGTGGTTAACAGACTGCTTGACAAGTTAGCTTGAGTTATATAGACTAACGAGTTCTTTCTAAGGGCTCGTTATTGTTTATGTTGACTAAACCGGAGTTAAATCAACTAAATCAGCAGGTGGCGCGGTCAGCCAGGATTTTGCTGGCTAGCCACCAGAATTGTGGTGATGCCACGGGTTCAATCGTGGCTTGCTATTTAGCTTTGCGTCGCCAACATAAACAAGTAACTATGTTTTTGCCGGCCCCAGTGCCAAAGAGTTTGGTTTGGTTGCCGGAAACGGATAAGATTGTAACTGATGCTAATTTAATAAATTTAGTTGATTATGATTTGTGGTTGTGTGTAGATGCGGCCGACCCAGCCATGACTGGACTGGGCGATAAATTTAAGGAGCGACCCATCGGCCTCACGATAGTTAATATTGACCATCACCTGACTAATCATGGATATGGCGACATTAATCTGGTAGATTATACCGCCCCGGCAGCTTGTGCTATGATTTACGACTGGTTTACCAGCGTTGGCTATGTTATTGACCAGCCCATAGCCACTTGTTTATTGACTGGTATTTTAACTGACACTGGTTCTTTTTCTAACCCGGCTACTAATGAAATCGCCTTGCAGACGGCGGCCGATTTATTAATAAAAGGCGCCAGCGTGGGGCGGGTACTCGGCGAAGTAGTTTATAATAAAACTTTGGCCGAACTTAAACTTTGGGGCCGGGCCTTAGAAAGATTGAATGTTAATGCCGAACTGGAGATTGTTTCTACGATTATTACCCAGCAGGACTTTGCCGAACTAAAAGTCAGCGTGGAGGCAGTTGAGGGGGTAGCTAATTTTTTAAATGATTTGTCGGGATTTAAGGCCGTGCTGGTGCTTAAAGAACAAGCCGATGGGACTATTAAAGGCAGTTTGCGCACCACCCGTGAAGATGTAGATGTAGCCGAGTTAGCTAAACTGTGGGGTGGCGGTGGGCATAAAAAAGCCGCCGGATTTACCATTAGTGGTAAGTTGGTACAAACCGAGAACGATTGGAGCGTTATAGCTTAATAGTTTATTTTATTATTGTTTGCTATAATTTATACATATGACAACTAATATGAATCTTATTCCCATGGTGGTGGAAAAGTCGCAGTTCGGCGAACGGGCTTATGATATTTATTCACGTCTTTTAAAAGAGCGGATTATTTTTTTGGGCGACCCGATTGATGATAATCTGGCTAATGCAGTTATTGCGCAGTTGTTGTTTTTAGACAGCCAGGACGCTAAACAAGACATTAAGCTTTATGTCAATACGCCCGGGGGATTAGTCACCAGCGGACTGGCGATTTACGATACTATGCAATATGTTAAGAGCGATGTAGCCACAATTTGTGTGGGCGTGGCGGCTTCCATGGGCGCGGTGCTGCTGGCCGCCGGCACACGCGGCAAACGTTTTATTTTGCCTAATGCCGAAGTCATGATTCATCAAATTATGGGCGGGGCCGAGGGACAGGCGACTGATATAAAAATTCGGGCTGAACATATTTTGCGAATTCGCGACCGGATAAATAAAATTTTGGCTGAACACACCGGACAGAATCTTGGCAAGATTGAAAAGGATACTGACCGTGATTATTTTATGACTGCCGAGGAAGCTTTAAAGTACGGCGTGGTTGATAAGATAATTAAGCCCAGTAGATAGGCAATTGATTCCGTATTATAGTTTGCAGTTTGAAAACGTAATTCAGCTGAATTACGTTTTTTGTAAATCCTAATTTCTTCCGCCATAGGCGCCCGCCCGACGGCCGGCGGGGACCCGCCTCGGGCGGGAAATAATACCCAATATCCAGCTAAGACTAACTTAATATAATTTAAGTTTTAATTTTTGGGGTTTGCGGATTGTGATTTTTTTAGAATTTAAGATTTAGGATTTAGATTTTTGTTTCAAGTTTATCCGCCAGCACGCCCCGCCAAAGGCGAAGCTCCGCCAGCTGGATTTCGGCGAGCTCAATCGAGTCGCGGGCTGATGGCGGCTGATTGAAATTTGAAAATTTTTTAGGATTTATTAAAATGAAGTCTCCACGGGCTCACGCCCGAGGTCTTCTGCGAATGCGGATAAAAATTGAAGATTTTTGGGTATTTTGCCGCTCTTGCCTTTTTGGCAATTTTGGAGTAATATATAATTGCTTAATTTTTAACTTATTTACGCTTTTTAGTCAGCGCTTAGGTTTAATATTCCGGATTAAGTTTAAAGCCAGTCTATCCGCCTTCGTCCTCCCTCAGGAGGACTTCGGCCGGATTCCGCCAAAAGTAATGAAGGCTTCCATGAGGGCGGTCTACTCTACCCTGCTAAGCGGTATCAAGTAGACTGGATAAGAGGAGTGGAGGCTTCATAAGACCATTTAACTAATGATACGCTCGTTACCGATAAGGAAGTATGAAGCTAGCGGAAATTTTTAGAGCCGCCGATAAATAATTGTCTACCTCTTGACCGAAGAGGTATTTGGACTTGACTTGCCATTTAATTTAGGAAATTTGAGCCAGAGGGCTAACTTGGAACCTAGAAAGCGTGCCAAGGATTTAGGTTATGTCATTTTTAAATTTTTTGCTCACCCTTATCGGTTTAGGAGTCGGTTTTGGGTTGGGTTATGTTATACGCAAATTTCTAACCATTCGTTCCAAAGATGCGGCTGAGATAGAAGCGGCAGCTATTTTGACCGCCGCTAAAACCCAAGAGAAAGATATCTTGTTACATGCCAAAGAGAAGGCAATTAAAGTAATTGAGGAAGCTAAACAGGAAGAGTCAGCTCGCCGCAAGGATTTGCAGCATCTTCAGGAACGATTGGAAAAACGCGAAGCTACTTTTGATCAAAAATTATTGGAACTGGAGAATCAAAAACAAAAATCCGATGAGGAACGTACTAAATTTGAAGCCGCCCGCGAGGAAGTTAAAAAGATTCGTGATGAGCAGATGCAAAAACTAGAAAGAATCGCCGCCCTTACTCAAGACGAAGCCAAAAAGGTTTTACTGGATAATGTCGAAGAAAAAATCAAAGATGAATTAGTAGTGCGTATTCGTAAATTGGAAGATACGGCTAACCAGGAAATTGACCGTCGGGCGCGAACTATCTTAGCTTCAGCCATGGAACGAATAGCCGCTTCACATGTGGTTGAAACTACTACGACGGTAGTAGATTTACCCAGCGATGAAATGAAAGGACGTATTATCGGCAAAGAAGGACGCAATATTAAAGCCATTGAGTTGCAGACCGGGGTGGAAATTATTGTTGATGAAACTCCCGGCACCATCGTAATTTCCGGGTTTAATCCGATCCGCCGGCAGGTGGCTAAAAAAGCCCTGGATTCATTGATTGCCGATGGTCGTATTCATCCGGGGCGTATTGAAGAAGCGATTGACAAAGCCAAACGGGAAATCACCGATGATATTCGCCGGACTGGCGAAGAAGCGGCTTATGAGATTGGCGTGGCTGGCCTTGACCCTAAATTGGTTCAGCTTTTAGGCCGTCTGAAATTTCGTACCAGTTACGGTCAAAATGTCTTGCAGCACTCTAAAGAGGTGGCTTTATTGTCTAAACTTTTAGGCGAAGAGCTTGGCGCCAACGTAGCGGTTTGTGCCAAAGGTGGCTTGTTGCATGATATCGGTAAAGCCGTTGACCACGAAATCCAGGGTTCACACCCGGAAATCGGTTATGATATTATGAAAAAATTTGGCCTACCCGAAGAGGTGGCTTATTTGTCACTGGCTCACCATGAAGATTCGCCGCATTCTTTAGAGGGGGTAATTGTTAAAGTGGCCGATGCGATTTCCGGCGCCCGGCCCGGCGCCCGCAAGGACACGTTTGAAAATTACATTCAGCGTTTGCAAGAGCTGGAAAATGTCGCGACTGGTTTTGCCGGCGTGGAAAAGGCTTATGCTATACAAGCCGGTCGCGAGGTACGCGTCTTTGTTAAACCAGAAGAAATGGATGACTATCGGTCGTTAAAACTAGCTCGGGAAATTGCCGATAAGATTGAGCAAGAGCTTAAATATCCCGGCGAAATTAAGGTTAATGTTATAAGGGAGACTAGGATTGTAGAGTATGCCAGGTAAACTCAAAAGTCAAAGGTCAAAAATCAAAAGTATCGTCGCTTTGCGAGATCCCGCAAAGCGGGACAGTTCAAAAGTTAAAAGTTTTGAATTTTTACTTGTAGTTTTGACTTTTGAGTCCTAACTTTTGACTTAATATATCCTTTGCCGTTGGAATTTTATAGGCTAGGTATTATTTAGGAATTAGAAATTAGGTATTAAAAATTTTATGGTTATGCGTTTATTATTTTTCGGTGATATTGTGGGTAAGGCCGGCCGCTTAGCTGTCGCTTCGGTTTTACCGTTGTGGCGTGAAAAGTATCAACCTGACATTATAGCGGCCAATGTAGATAATGCGGCTCACGGTCGCGGGCCAACTAAATCAACCTTAGATGAGTTAATGAATTTGGGAGTTAGTATTTTTATGGGTGGTGACCACGTATTTGATAATCCTGAAATTGATGTTTTGTTAGCTGATAAAAAATATCCTCTGCTCAGGCCGGCCAATTATCCGGCGGTTACGCCTGGTAGTGGTGTACGCCGGGTAACCTGCGGCAGCCGGGAAATATTATTTATTCATTTGCAAGGCCAGGTATTTATGGATCAGCACGTAGAATCACCTTTTAAAATAGTTGATGAAATAATTAAAAATGAAACAGCTATTAATCCACCCAGTGGCATTGTCGTTGATTTGCACGCTGAGGCTACCAGCGAAAAGGTAGCTTTAGGTTGGCATTTGGCTGGGCGAGTGACCGCCGTTTTAGGAACTCATACGCATATTTCCACCAGCGATGAGTGGATTATGCCCGGTGGTACTGCTTATCAAACTGATATTGGCATGGTGGGTGCCCGCCACAGTGTGATTGGGGTTAAGGTAGAAGATAGTTTGCGTCGTTTTTTGACGCAGCGCCCGGCCCGTTTTGAGCCCATGGAATCCGGTACGATTATTACGGCCGCCACTTTGGTAAGCTTTGAACCACTCACCGGTAAGGCTACGGCTATTGCCAGGCTGGCGGAATTAGTGGAAGTGTCTTAATTAATGTGTTAAAATTAAACTAGGTTTAGTTAATCAATAAAAAAAGAGGTGACCCCGCAGTATAATTCGTCAAGGCTCATTAACTACGGGACGGGATGTGAAGAGATAATAAGTTTATTCGTATTATTATATAGTTATTAATATAATCAACGTGAAAGGAGGTGACACCATGAATAAAGCAGAACTTTCTGACAAGATAGCGGAAAAGGTTCAATTAACCAAAAAGCAAGCTGAAGATATGCTGGATGCTTTGGTTGATACCGTGATCGCGACTTTAAAGAGCGGTGGCGAGGTTACGATTACTGGTTTTGGCAGTTTTTCGGCTCGTAAGCGCGCCGCCCGCATGGGCGTCAAT
>JACRFM010000080.1 GCA_016234305.1 Candidatus Kerfeldbacteria bacterium | reverse complement strand
TTCTCCTTCTACTTTGACTTCCGGCCTGCTATTAGACAACGGCACAGTAGCCGGTGTTAATGCCACCTCCACTTCTTACACTTTCAATGTTCAAGGCTCCAGCGGAGTAAATCCATTCAACGTTTCTTCTTCTACGGGGACGTCTATGTTTGTGGTAGATAAGTATGGCGAAGTAGGCATTGGAACAACGAGCCCGGCGGCCTCATTAGATGTTTGGGGTAATGTAAATGTTGCCACCGGCTCAACGCCTGCATTATTTGTAAATACCGCGACAGGTGGGGTAGGCATTGGCACTAACACTACTAACTCAACAAGCAAACTTTTGGTTAACGGCAGCGCGGTAGTTGGCGGGACCACCAATTCCCAAGGTACAACTTTGTTTGTTAATGGCAATGGTTGGTTTAATACCGGACTTACTTCTGTTACTACAAGCGCCGGCGCAGAAGCAGCGCAATTAATCCTTTATAACGGGAGCAGAAATACCAGCACTGCGGCAAGTATTTCCTTCCAGGCTCAAACAGACACATTTGGTTTGCAGTCTTATGGTAGAGTCGGAGCTATAATTACTAATAATACTAATGGAGCGGCAAGCGGAGATTTGTATTTCAAGCCTTTGAACAACGGCACATTAACTGAAGCTATGAGAATTACTTCTGTCGGCTACGTTGGTATTGGCACAAATTCACCGATTTCTAAATTGCATGTAGAAGGATCAATTAATTCTTCCGGCGCCAATGCCATTGCCGGCATATTTGCCTCCACAACTTTGCAAAGCACGACCAATGGCGGATTCGTTTTTGGCAACCGATTCTTGAGCACAGTTGTTGGCACTGCAACCAGCACTTTTGACGGACAATTTATCAGGGTCACCGACAGCACAACCGCAACAAACACCGTACGCGGTTTGGAAGTCCAGGCATACTCCGGCACTAACACTGCCGGAATAAATACCGGTATTGCCGCTTTCGGTAAAACCTTTGGTGTGCAGGCGGTAACAACAGGTGAAGCCGGTGGCGTTGTCCAGCCCGCCGCTTTGTTTGCCGACTTGGACAACAGCGCAACCACCACCCAGGGCAATGCTATTCGCGCATATACAAATGACGCCACCTCCGCTGACTTAGTATCTTTCTACCAGGAAACTTCCGCTTACACCGGAAATGGTTTGTTGATGAATTTTGGCAATGGCAGCGGCAGCTTTGCCAGCGGCAACTTTATTAACTTAAAAGTCGCTGGTTCCCAGAAGTTCTATGTAAACTCCGCCGGCAACACCGCTGTAACTTTGACTTCTTCCACTAACAACCGCGCGGTTTGTCACGACACTAACGGCACCGGCTTAGACGTATTGCAGGATTGTTCCAATACCCCGTTAGCTGACTTCCAGGAAATGTACCCAACGGCCGAAGACGTAAGCGTTGGCGATGTCTTAGTTGCTTCTAATTCAATATTTGCAACAACCACCAAAGGCGACACTGTTGCACAATTAGTTAAGACCGCTCGTTCTTATGATGAAAGAATTTTGGGCGTTGCTGCTAATCCGGAAGACTCCGGCGACTTTAATACAATTGGTTACAACTTAGCTACCAGCACGCATCCTTATCCGGTCGCTTTGAAAGGACGCATTAAAGTTAAAATTACAAATGAGAATGGTCCAGTGCAACCAGGGGATTATTTAACTTCTTCCGGTTTGTTGCCGGGTTATGCAATGAAGGCAACCAGAAGTGGCGTGGTAATTGGACAAGTGCTGGAAGGAATTAATTTTGCCAGCAGCACGGCAACTTCTACCGTCGCGACCAGCACAGTAATGATGTTCGTAGAAACCGGCTGGAGAAATATTAATAATACTTTTGTGCTCGGTGAAGAGGATGGGCAATTAGCCAACGCGACTTCTACCAGCGGAGTTGCAAATGTTGGATCTTCAACTTTAGCCAGCGCATTCTTGATTAACCAAAAAGGCAGCGGCAACTTGCTGCAGTTACAACAGAATGGAAACAACCGCTTGTTAATTTCTAACGACGGCACAATAAATATTTTGGCTAACGCAACAACAACCGCCAGCTCAACAATTTTATCGGTGAGCAACGCTTCCACTTCGTTGTTTAGCATTAATGCTGTTGGCGATGTAAAAACCACCGGGCATATAATTGTTGGAACCGACACCGCCGGTACCGCCACAATTAAAGCAGGGGACAACCAGACAGAAGTGGTCTTTAACACCCCTTACTTAACAGCTCCTAAAGTAATTGTTTCGGTAAATGGTTTGCCAAACTTCTTCTACGGCGTAGCAACAAAAACTCCGACCGGCTTTGTAATTCAAACCAGCATCCAGATGACGCAAGATATGACCTTTGACTGGATTGCCTTAGACCAGCCGCAAGAAACAAAATCGCAATCATCTGTAAATCTTACTGTAGTCTCCGCTCCATCTGATCCTGCCGCGCAAATTACAACCGGCGGCGCTTCCGGGACGACTGGCAGTTCTGCTCCGGCATCGACAGACTCAGGCCAAGTAAGCGGTACAACAACTCCGGACACAACTACAACAACTCCGCCACCGGCAGGGGACACCAGCACAACTCCAACAGACACAACAACCGCTCCGGCTCCAGATACTGCTAGCGCTCCAGCTCCATCTCCCGCGCCGACAGATCCGGTCCCCGCAAATTAAAATTATGAGTCATATAGGACATATTGATATAACTAACTATTAATTTGCTTTATTTGTTAAGACGTGCTATAATATATGTATAGAAGTTCAAAATTTCGAAATAAAAATAAAACTAAATATTTAAATTTGTTCCACAAACCATATTTTCTTAGAATTAAAGGAAATTTTTTGGTTTGTATCTTATTAACAAGTAAATAATCATGCTGCTTGTTAACGAAAATAAATGAACACTTCCAGCAAACAAACATTGGAAAGCTTGAATAAAGTTTTGAGCAAAAAGGTTACAGTCTACAGAATTTTGGCTGCGGTTTTTTTGCTTGGTTTTTTAGTTTGCGGATATTTGATTTTTTTTAGTAACAACTGCCAGTCTGCTTGCGCGGTTCCTTACTCAAAGTATTTGGACCCAAGCGTAGGAAGGGCTTCAAAAAAAGATTTAATAGTAAATGCCCAGTACGCCAGAAATTATTTGACTTCAGTCGCCAAGGAGCATGAAGACAAATTCGATATGTCAATTTATTTTGAGTACTTTCCTACCGGAATGAATGTCGCAATAAATCCTGAATTAAAACTTTGGCCGGCGAGCCTCACCAAACTGCCTGTTGCTATGGTGACAATGAAAAAAATTGAAGATGGAACCTGGCACCATGATGACGAGTTGGTTTTGTTGGACCAGGACATTGATCCTAAGTCCGGAGATCTGTATAGCTCAAACAGCGTTGGCACGAGATTTACCATAGATCAGCTCCTCCAAAAATTATTAGTAGATTCCGACAATACAGCTTATAGAATTTTATATCGGAATATTGAAGCGAGAGATTTTACCGATCTTATAAACGAAGTAGGCCTTGATGAGCTTTTCGACAAAGAAGGAAAAATTACGGCAAAAGAATATTCCCGCCTGCTCAGGTCTTTATATTTTGCCACATTTTTGAATGGAGAGAATTCCGAAAAAATAATCAAGCTGCTTACCCAGTCAACATTTAATAAATATCTTTCCGCCGGCCTTCCGGTAGGAGTTGAGTTTGCCCATAAGTACGGGGAGAATGTTGACTATAATTTATTTTCCGACTCGGGCATAGTTTATGTTCCGCATCGTCCCTATATTCTTTCAGTGATGATGCAGGCAAAAAAGGGGACAGCAGACGAAGACGGAGTTGAGGCGGAAAAAATAATGAAACAAATTTCAGAAAAAATTTACGACTATGTCAGCAAATATTAAAAAATTAAAAAAATATTTGCTTGTCCCGCTGATGGTGATGGTGGTATTTTTTTCAAGCTTCCCCCTAACGCCATTTTTGCAGGATCTGGCAAAAAGTAAAATTATCGATAAATTATATTTAAGCCAGCTGGCCGGCAAGGTGGTGGATAATTTTGGCGCGGGCACTGCTGAGGCGGCACTTTCCGGCAGCACCTCCCAGTATTTAATTAATATTGGACCAATTACTGGCTCAACTGCTGCCGGTTATGTTTACGCGACAATTATGAATCCGGTTGGTTCCGGAAAAACTTTATCCGTGAGCCGTTTGCGCATTGCTTCTGACGCTGTTAACACCGCTACTTTTCAATCTTTGACAGTGAGGCGTATAAGCAGCAGCACTGGTGGGACGTTAATTGCCACTTCTGATATTCCAAAAAAGAACACAGACTCAAATGATTCAGTAGCTCTAATTAGGCATACCGGAGTTACTCCGACCTTTTCTATGGCCACAACAACAGCTTCCAGAATAGCCACAATAGTTGGAGCTGGGGCGGTGGGTGTTTCTGATTCTGTAAGCGACCAATCATTCCAAGACGCAGAAAATATTATTTTACAGCCAGGCGAAGGACTGGCTTATTACCAGGAAGCGGCAGGGTCTGCTAACCAGAGAGTAAGGATGTATTTGGAATGGACCGAGTTGGACAGCGCTCCGGCTTCGCAAGGCGAATATATGCTTAATTACCCGCGGGTAGAAGCGGCAGCGACCGCCGGATACGGCTACGCCAGCTTTTTTAACCCCGTGGGCAGCGGCAAGACCGCTGTTATTAAAAGACTTTCCGTAGATGTCACCTGTGATGCCGCCGCGGTTTATCCGAATAACATAGGGCTTACCAGAATTATTGGCGCGTCGGGCGGCACGCAAATTACATCATCGGAAGCGCCGAAAAAAAATACCACAACACCCGACAGCGCTATGGAATTTAGATACGCGGGCGTTACTTTGGGATTTGCCCAATCAACCAGCACCGCAACTACAACTGGTTTTATAACTGTGAGCCCCTGTGGCGCGGCGAGCCAACCTAACGGGCACAAAACAGTAAGGCTTTTTGGCGATGATGAAAAGATAATTTTACAGCCGGGCGAGGGTATAGGGCTTTACTCTGGGGCGACGGGGGACGCAGACCAAATTACCAGATTAAGCGTAGAGTGGGCGGAACAGGTAAGCACTCCCACTGCTCAGGGTGAATATATGATTAACTATCCAAGGGTAGAGTTTGGCGCCGCCGCAAACGGCAAGTACGCAACTTTTTTTAACCCGGCGGCTTCCGGCAAATATGCAGTTATAAAACGTTTGGGTATAAGGGCGGATGCAGACTCAAGCGCTGTCTACCAGGCTATTTCTATTCGGCGTATTTCCGCTGCCTCGGGGGCTTCGTTGATCGCCGCAGGCGATGTTTTAAAAAAGAATACCGGATCTGATAACAGCGCAATGGAATTGAGATATAACAATGTTACCGCAACCCTGTCCGGTTCCGGTGTGGATTCCAGAATTGCCGGAGTTACGGGTGATGCGGCGGTTGGACAAATTATTGCGAACAAAGATATTGTCTTTGGGGATAGGGAGCCTCTTGTAATTAAGCCCGGGGAGGGGATTGCGCTATACAGCGAAGCAGGCGGAGACGTTGACCAGTATATTAGGTTCCAAGTGGAGTGGAAAGAACAGGCTTCAGAACCCACAACCCAAAATGAATATATGACGTCTATTGGGCAAATTACGGGCAGCGCAACTTCCGATTATGTTTATTCAAGTTTTTATAACGCCCCAACATCCACCGTTACAGCGGTGGTTAAACGCGTGGCAATTAGGGTAGATTCTGTTGCCGCAGCCACCTCCATACCTTTTTCCATTATGAGAATTTCTACCACCTCCGGGGGAACATTAATTGCAGCTTCGGATATTCCAAAGAAAAATTCCAGCAGTACCAACAGTTCGATGATAATTAGAAGAACCGGAGTTACCGTATCATACTCCGGAAGTTTGGAGCGGCTTTTGGGGGTAACTTCGCCCAGCGCCGTGGCCGCAGCAGCATCTCCCGCGCTGTCAGGACAGTCGGAAAAAGTTTATACCTATTCTTCCACCACTTCTGAAGAAAGTTTAATTTTAAAACCAGGTGAAGGTATTGCTTTAAGGCAGGAGGGGGGAGGGTATACAGGACACAGAATTTTTATGGATGTAGAGTGGCAAGAAGTTGCCAATGCGAGCGCTCCCTCGGCGCAAAACAGTTATTTGTATTCCAGCCAGCAAATGGTTGGTTCTACCGCGGTTAATTATGTATATGGCTCGCTTTTTAATCCCGCGAATTCCGGGAAAAATTATATTGTGCAAAGAATGGAAACCCGCGTACAGGCTACAACCACCGCCACTTACATAGCAATAAATTTTAGAAGAATCAGCACTTCTACAGGTGGTTCGCTGGTGACGTCGTCTAATTTGGCGCCGAAAAATTCTTCCTCAGGAGTGGCTACTGCCGAAGTGCGTAATCTGGGTCCGACTGTTACTTATACCAGCCCGACTACATCTAGGCTTTCAGTTGTAATTACCCCGGGAGCCGTAAACCAAATTAATGGCATACAAGAGTTGCAAATTACAACCAATGATGAATTTGTTTTAAAACCGGGGGAAGGTATTGCTATGCAAATGGAAGCAGCAGGGGACACGGACCAAAAAGTATTTTTTGCCGTTCAGTGGTATGAACAAGCTGCTTCTGCTCCGACGATTTCTGTATCGGGCACGGTTTTTGACACGGATGAATCTACCGGCTTGTCCAGCGGTTTGGGCTTGATTATGGCCGTTGGGCCGAGCACTCCATACTATGCCACAACCACTTCCGGCGGGGTATTTAGTTTTACCGGAGTCGCAAGCACATCCGCAAGCACAATAATTACTATTTTCTTAAATACAGGTGGGGCGACACAAGCCTCGTTGGTCTTTAAATATGGAAATAGCTGTAGCGGAGGTAACTGTAGTAATATGAATTTAATAAAAGACGCCGTTGTTATTGATAATGAAGACACGGGCAGCATTGCCAATGCAGATTTGGCCGCTTGCGATAACGACAGCGGTTCCGCCTGTAGTGATGCTGATATTGGCTTTACCAGCAATGGAGGAACATTAAATATTACATTTTCGGGAGATAAATTAAAAATAAATTCCGGAGTGACTTTTGCGCCCGGCGGGAACGTGACAACACAAAAATTGCACGTTGCCGGAACTTACAATGCCGGCACCGAAACTCTTGCTTTAACCGGGAGCGGTACAAACACAACTTGTGCCAGTGGCACTTTAATGCCAATGTGCGTAACCGGTACCTACAATGCTAGCACCAGCACGGTAAGTTTCCGCGGCACTGCCACCACCAGTGTACCGAGCTTAAATTATTATAATTTGGATTTTAGTCCCGCATCCGGAGCGCCAAATTATATTTTAGGAACTTTAAATTCCAGCGGTTGGTATAATACAGCCTGGGCGCACAGAAAAGCAATTACCATAGACCATAACAAAGTGGCAAGTTCAACCAGTGAGACATATTCTAATTTCCCCGTGCTTATTAGTATGACGGACGCGGATTTAAAATATACCGGCAGCGGCGGGCAAGTAGGGTCTTCCACCGGCGCGGATATTTTATTTACCTCTTCCGACGGCACAACTAAATTGAATCATGAATTAGAAAAATATTCTTCCTCGACCGGCGAAACTATCGCCTGGGTTAAGCTGCCGTCTTTGTCTACTTCCACAGACACTACTCTATATATGTATTTTGGCAACAGCTCTTCTACCCTGGCCAGCCAGGCAAATCCTACCTCTGTCTGGGACAGCAATTACAAGGCGGTTTACCATTTGCCAGATGGCACAACATTAAGCGCGGCTGATTCAACTTCCAATGCCAACAACGGTACGATTACCACACCCACGGCTGCTTCAGGACAAATAGGCGGAGCCGGCAATTTCACCACAGGGGATAAAATTACCAAATCCTCAACGGCTTCATTAAACATCTCTGGAAGCTTTACTCTTGAGGCTTGGGTTAATCAAACAAACCTTACCGGATATCATGATGTAATTACGAAGACAAATGGTACTTCTGATGGAAACTACTATTTGGAAACTAACGGGGTTAATATTGATATTGGTTTTTACAACGGCTCTGGGTTTACCGGATTTGGTTCCTCAGGGTCTGGAGTTTCTATGTCTACAGGAAACTGGTACCACATTGTTGCGGTTTTTGATAGCACTGGCAATGCTCTTAAAGGTTATATTAACGGTACCCAGGTAATTAATCAGTCGGCAGGTGGTGCAACCCCGCAAACTAATTCCGCTTCGCTTAGTCTAGGTCTTGGTTATATTGGTGAAAATTTCTTAGGTAAGATGGATGAGGCTAGAATTTCCAGCTCAGTTCGAAGCACCGACTGGATTAAGACTCAATACAATAACCAGAGTTCCACCACCACTTTTTACAGCGTAGGAGCTTTGGCTTCAGTTTCTTCAAATCCCATAAATGTCGGCGGGGATTTAACCACGGGCGGGGCGGGTAGTCCGGTAGTAGATGTAAATACTAATAACCCGGCTTTAAATATTTATGGAAGTTTAAGTATTGCTACCGGAGACAGCTTCTTAGCTTCCGGCAGCGCCACTACTACAATTGACCACAACTTTAGCAACAGCGGTACCTTTACCCACAACAGCGGTACGGTGCAATTTGGAACCAGCACGCAAGTTTCAGTAATTAGCAGCATCGCGACTACCACATTTTACAATTTTGTAGTAATTACTCCGGGCAAGACAATAAATTTTCAAAAAGTTACAGCTTATGTCCCGGTTTTCGTTTTCGCAAATAATTTTGTAATAACCGGCAGCAATGGCAACCAAATTACCATTCAGTCCGATACCCCCGGTTCCCAGTGGATGGCAAGTTTTACTAACGCGCAAAGCAATGTTAGTTATGCCTATATAAAAGACTCTGGATGTTATGTGGTTTGCGCAAACGTTACGGTAACAAATGGCGGTAACGGGGGAAACAACGGCAGCTGTTGGCTTGGTCTGCCGGCCATTGTTTCAAATGTGAATTATGGCGGCGGTGAAATATACATTGGCGGAGGCGGAGGGATAGTTATTGGCGGAGGCGGGACTGACGGAGGCGGAGGTTCAGTAGATGGAGGCGGTGGGGGCGGAGATTCTACAGGCGGCGGTGGAAGCGGTGGGGGCGGAGGCGGAGCTTCTCCCTAAGGCGTATTATGGGTCAATGTTTTTAAAGAAACGGCTCAGATCTTATTTAGCTGGGTAAACATTCTAACAACAGGCCTGTCCTTAACGGACAGGCCTGTTGTTTATGGTATAATTAGGAAAAGAAAAACTTAATGTCCTGGATACAAAGACAAAAAATTTTTAACCGTTATTTGCCGATGTTTCTTTCGGTTGTTTTGGTTGTGGTGGCCGGGTTTGTTTATTTAATTTTTAATAAAAATGTTCAAGTGGCGGAGGCGGCGCCCTCTTTTATTAAGGAGGTGGGCAGTACCGACATTGGCGCATCTAATGCTTTTTGCGTAATAACTGTTCCTGTCGGCGGCGTAGCCTTGGGTAATTTAATTGTCGGCGTAGCAACTTCGGGAAGCGGCCAGGATGTAGTTTCGGTAACCGACTCCAGAGGTAATAGTTATACAGTTGGACCGCTAGCGCATAATACCGCGGGAACTGATTGGGGTTCAAATTATTTTTATGGCAAAGCAACTACAGCCTTACTTAACGGCGACTCCATTACCGTGACTTTTGCCAATTCATACTACGATGCAAAAATATGCAGAGCCCTGGAATATTCCGGAATAGCATCAAGCAATTTTTTTGATGGCGCAAATTTTAATATGGATGATACTTTTCCGCAATCATCAACAGGGGACACGGGAACTGTAACTGCCACAGGTAATAATGATTTGCTGGTTGTTTTTTGCTCAGCAGGCACTGATCCCATGACCTGGACAAATACAATTAACTTTACCACCAGGGGAAGCACAATAAATGGCGGAGGTATTTCTGTTTATTCGGAAGACAGAACAGTTTCTTCCTCGGGAAGTTATAGTGCAGGACCGGGGCTTTCGGCGCAGCAGTATTGGATATGCCATATCCTTGCATTTAAAGCAGCTCCATTTAGCAATAATTCCTCTATAAATATTCGCGCCGGTGGCGCCGGCGGACCTTCGTTAAAAATACGGACCGGCGGTTCAGGAAATGGCCTTAATTTTAGATAAGATATCTGGCAATTTAACACCCCTTGTTTTTTTAAAAAGTTCTGTTCTGCTACGGGCAGAGCTTTTAGTTTATGGTATAATTAAGGCGTAAAAGCTATTTAAAATATAAGTGTTTAATGAATTAATTGTTTATATAAGTATTTGAAATAAATATATAAAATATGCAGAACTTTAAAAAGACAATAGTCTTTGTTGTGTTTCTTTTATTGGGGATAACTCAAAGTGCCAGGGCTTTAACCTTGCAGGAAATTATTAATGGCCAGCAGGGACAGGTTTTGGGGGCTGCAACTTTGAGCGTAACGGCTACTGCCAATGGTTCGGCAGAAACTGCTGTTGCTTCAATTGCTACTTCCGGAACATTAAATGTTACTACGGGAGATTTGTTAGTCGCAGTAGTCGCACATTATAATTCTCCCTCCAGAACCGTAAGTTCGCTCTCTGACGGCACCAACAATTTTATCTTAGTCCCAAATTCCCGTTATACCGATGCTGACGGCAGCGTAGTTGAAATGTGGTACAAAGAAAATGCCACAGCTAAAACTTCCGCTACTTTTACCGCTAATCTTTCCGGCACAGCCCTGTATCGCCGCATTATGGTTTGGCAGATTTCCGGTGCAGCTACTTCCGGGGCGCTTGATCAGGTTTCGACTCCATCTTCCGGTTCATCTACTTCCCAAACATGCAGCAACATTACCACCACGCAGGCAGACGAAATTATGCTGGCGGGAATAAGCGAGTGGGCGGCTCATACTTATACAGCAGGTTCAAGCTTTACAAATCGTTTTGTAAATGGAATTACGGATTTCATTGCCTTAGACAGGATTGTTGCTTCTACCGGAACTTATCCCGGCGGCACACTCGCTACTGCCAGCAGCGCGGCGGACAACAAATATGCCTGTGTTATGGCAAGCTTTAAGGCTGACCTTAGCGGAGGAGTTGCCGACACTACTGCTCCAACTACTCCAACAAATCTTTCTGCCACAGCCATATCTTCGTCCGGCATTAATCTTTCCTGGTCAGCTTCAACAGACGCTGTTGGAGTAGCGGGATACAAAATTTATCGCAATGGTTCTTTACTAGCTACTAGCAACTCACAACTCACAACTTTTAGTGACTCAGGACTTTCAGCTTCAACCAACTATTCTTACACAGTAGCGGCTTACGACGCGGCTGGAAATACTTCTTCTCAAAGTTCTTCTGCCAATGCGACCACGCAGGCGGCTGCAGCCCCGGACACAACCGCTCCGACAGTTCCGGCGAATCTTTCTGCCACAGCCGTATCTTCGTCCGGCATTAATCTTTCCTGGTCAGCTTCAACAGACGCTGTGGGAGTAACCGGCTATAAAATCTATCGCAATGGTTCTTTGTTAGCTACTAGCAACTCGCAACTCACAACTTTTAGTGACACTGGTCTTGCCGCCTCTACATCTTACAGCTACACTGTTGCTGCTTACGATGCAGCAGGGAACACTTCTGCTCAAAGCACTTCAGCAAATGCCACAACACAAGCGGCACCCGTCGGCGGCTCCGCAAATTATTATATTTCTCCAAGCGGCAGCGACAGTAATAGTTGTACCAGCACCGGTTCGCCGTGTCTAACAATAAATGGAGCTCTGCAGAAGGCCAGCGCCGGACAGACTATAGAAATGGCTGCAGGAACTTACGGCGCGCAAAATATTAGCGTCAGCAAAACATCGCCAGGGGTTACGGTAAAATGTGTTTCCGTAAATAGCGGTGCAACTTCCAACTCCTGTAAAACCGGAGCAATTAGCGCGGGCGGTTCCTGGTACACAATTCAGGATGTCACAATCGACGTGGGCGACACGGTTCACGGCTCCGGCTGGGGCGCAAGCGGCAGCAACATTACTTTTAAAAATGTTAAATTGCACGGAGATTTTGCGGCCGGGTACATGAGCGCCGGGACCAGTAATTTTACCTGGGACGGGGGAGAATGGGGAGATCAAAATAATTTGGGCGGCAGAAGAAACTGCACCAATCAGGATGGTTATTACTTGTATATGTTGGGTGATTCAACAATTTCCAACATAACCTTAAAAAATATGGATGTCTGGCCGCAACAGCTAGATCCAACTCCTTGCAATGGTGACCCAATGCATATGGAAACCATTCGCATAGACGGCAACATTAACGGAATGTTAATTGATGGTTTAAATTTTCATGACGGCGCCCAGGATAACACGGGAACTATTTTCTTTTCTACCTTTAGAGGCACGCCAAGCAATGTTACTATACAAAATAGCTATTTAGGAACCGATGGAAATTCTTCCATAGTTTTTGGCGGAGGAACCAATATCAATATTCGGTACAATACGATTACCGGTGGTATTGCCCAAGCCAGCTTAGTTTCCGGGCTTACTGTAACCGGCAATGCCGGTTGGTGGCAATCTTTTGCCGGCTGTATTGGCACTCACGTAAAAAATGTATGGCAATGGGATTCTAATTTTTCCTGCGGCAGCGACAAAATAGTTACCGGTCCCCAATATTCCTTAAGCAATTTGGGTTTAAGCGGTGGCTATGTTGTCCAGGCAGGTTCACAGCTTATTAATGCAGGCGAAACATCATGCGCGGTAAGCAAAGATATTTTAGGAAACAGCCGCCCTTCCGGCGCGGCTTGTGATGCCGGTGCGTATGAATATGGCGGTGTTGTAAGTTCCGACACAACCGCGCCCACAGTTCCAACCGGTCTTGCAGCCACAGCCGTTTCCACTAGCCAAATAAATCTTACCTGGACGGCATCTACCGACGCAGTAGGAGTAGTAGGCTATAAAATCTATCGCAATGGTTCTTTGCTAACAACTACCAACAACCAACTAACAACTTATTCTAGCACCGGCCTTACAGCCTCAACATTATATTCTTACACGGTTGCGGCCTATGATGCCGCTGGTAATACTTCCTCACAATCCAGCAGTGCTTCTGCTACCACCCAAGCTGTAGCCAGCGACACAACCGCGCCTACAGTGCCAACCGGACTTTCCGCGACTGCTGTGTCTTCTTCGGGAATTAATCTTTCCTGGACAGCTTCAACCGACGCTGTTGGCGTAACCGGTTATAAAATTTACCGCGGCGGCACGCAGATTGGAATCTCCGCAACAACAAGCTACTCCGACACCGGGTTAACCGCTTCAACATTATATTCTTACACGGTTGCGGCCTATGATGCTGCGGGAAATACTTCGGCCCAAAGTTCTTCCGCCTCCGCCACAACTCAGGCGGTTGGCGCCGGCAACATTAGGTATGTTTCAACTACCGGAGCAAACAGTTCAACTTGTTTGTCTTCTTCTTCGCCGTGCTTAACAGTGGCCTATGCTTACACTCAAGCTAGCCCGGGAGATACCATTCAAGTTGCTTCCGGCAGCTATGGCAACGTAACTATTGCTTACCGTTCCGGCATGTCCGGCAGCCCGGTTGTGGTTAAACCAGCCACTGGAGCTACCATAAACTTTACCGATATAAATTTGCTAGCCGGCGACATTACATTCCAGGGGCCAAATTTTAACGCCAGATCTTTTGACGTAGGCTGTTACAACTGCACCAGGATAAGCAATGTTGTGATTGATAATTTAAATATAGATGCTCAGAACACAATAGATTTAACAGCAATGCTTGTTGCCTCTGTAACTAATTTGACTATAAAAAATAGCAAGATTGGCAATACTATGGCAGGCTCAACTTCCACCGACACAGCCAAGTCTATGGAATTCTGCGGCGCTAATTCCACCTGTTATGCCGCTAATGTGTTATTGGAAAATAATACTTTTTACGATGCCGACGCGCCAACCGGCAGCGCCGCGCACTTAGAGTGTATTTTTGCTACCGGCATTCAAGGGTTTACAGTGCGAAAAAATCGGTTCCAGGATTGCACCTACTTTGATATATTTATTACCGTAATTTTAGCCAACAGCCAAGCCCAGCCAAAAGATTATATTATTGAAGATAATCTTTTAGGCCAAACGCTCCACCCCGATGGGTATGATTTTGGTTTTGCAATTAATTTGCACTCCGATGTTCAGCCTAACAACTTTATTTTCCGCCGCAATACTATTGAAGGAGCTATTGCTACCGCTAACGGCGGAGGAACAATAGGCGCAGGAGGCTGGCAGATTACCGGGAATATAATTGGCCAGGGAGTTTACTTGTCAGAATCTACAGCGCAAGGCTGCCGTTCCGGCATAACCTTTTCTTACAACGTTATGCCAAATAGCTGTGGCAGCAATACCACCACCTCTAATGCCACAACAATTAGAAGCGGTTGGATAAATCCTACCGTGGCTTATGCGGGCAATGACGACTTCCACTTAAAATCAACCTCACCGGCAGTTGGCAAGGGAAATCCCGCAGACGCCGGCCTAACCGATTTTGATAGCGTTGTTAGAGCTAGCGCGCCTTCCGCCGGCGCCTACGAATACACCGGCACAATCACGCCCGACACCACCGCCCCAACCGTCCCAACTAATCTAATTGCCACAGGCCTGTCCATTTCCAGCATTGGCCTTTCCTGGACAGCTTCAACAGACGCTGTAGGAGTAAGCGGATACAAAATATACAGAAATGGTTCTCTTCTAACAACTACGAACTCACAACTCACAACTTATTCCGACACCGGTCTTACCGTAGGAACCAGCTATTCTTACACAGTAAGCGCTTATGATGCCGCCGGCAACAACTCTGCCCAAAGCACTTCAGCCTCAGGCTCAACTTTGTTTAACCCGGATACCACCAAACCTACTGTTTCCATAGCCTCTCCTTCATCTGGCACAGTGTCCGGCAACATAACCTTCTCTGCCACAGCCTCAGACCCTTCCGTAGCAGGCCAAACCCTCTCCGGCCTTAAACTCATAACCCTGTACATAGACGGTACCGTTTATGCCACTTCTTCCTCTGGCAGCATATCAAAGACATTAGATACAGTTACTTTAACCAATGCTTCCCATACTCTAACCGCCCAGGCTACCGACAATGCGGGAAATAACTCTACCATAGCCTCAGTCTCTGTTACCGTAAACAACGCCCCGGCTGCTAAATATCCAAGACTAATAACCCTAACCTCACTAGAAGGACTGTCTGCCATCCCAAGCAATCAAAGCATAACAGTAACTATTCTCTCAGGAAGCACAGTCCTGGAAACCCAAACCCTAACCC
>JACRFM010000081.1 GCA_016234305.1 Candidatus Kerfeldbacteria bacterium | reverse complement strand
GTAATTTCTCTTCTAAATAAACAATAGTATAAGGCGGAATAAAATCATTTTCAATTAATGCAGTATTACTCCCAATTTGCTCTTTGGGACGCAAAGAAACTTGAATTTTTATCTCAGAATCAAATTCTAATAACTTTAAATTAATTAAAGAAAAATAGCCACCACTTGTTTCCCCGTCGGTTCCCGGATTAACTTTTTTTTCTGTTTGTATTCCTTCTTTATTTATGTCTTTTAGAACTTCATCAACTAATTGATTAATTTTAGGAATAGAAATATTGTATGCGGAAAAATCTAGATCTTCAGAAAATCTAGGACTTTTAAAAACTATTTTTAAAGCGGTTCCACCTTTGAAAAGCACTCTTTCAGCTCCATTTCCCTTATAGAGATAGGACAAAAACAAATGTTGGCAATATTCTCGAGCAACATTTTGCTCAGAGGTCTGATTTTTAGTACTTAATTCTGTTATAAATTGTCGTGAAATCATATATCTAAATTCTTTATTAAATTAATAAGCGGCTTACTTTTTCTTATATTTTTTATAAAATAATTAAGGTATCTTCCTAATCTTTTCTTGTCTATCTTTTTTAAATCTAATCGTTCATTGATAAGTCGTTTTTTTAGCGATGCTAAATATAGATAATCTAAAAGTGCTTTTTCTTTATCTGCTATCAATACTATTTTATCTCTAATTTTTATTGGTTTATAACCAAAAAAAAGATTTTTTTTAATTTGATAATATTTGTATATTTGGTTTTCAAAATTAAACTCTCTAGATGATCGAGTGGTTGCTGAGGTGATAGTGTACACAGTTTCCGGAATAATTCCATGGAAAGACAAAGCTGTTTCAAATGTAATATATGATGGTTTCCATAAATAATTTGCTATTTCAAATTTAGTAGGAGGATTAGCGGAATAAATATAAATTCCTCGTTTCATTCTTAAAAAAACTTTTTTCTTTAAATTGTAGCTCAAAAATGCCCTTGCTGTTTTTTGTTTGACTTTAAAAATTCTTGAAAAGTCATTCACAGAAAATATAACAAGTCCATGTTTTACTAACTCTCTTTGAATATAAATGACTTTTAGTTTAACCATAACCTTCTTATTAACATAAAGTCATTATATAACTATGAAGCTAAAAACGCAACAACTTCAAAATTAAAGATTGTGGATAACTTTTAACATTAACCAACCTCGCAAGAACGGTTCTTGCGAGATTCCTTTTTCCTGATATCAAGGACAGTCCTTGATACATTAGAGTAGCCAAGAAATAAAAGGTACCTGGCTCCTTTTGCGGAGGCAATTCCTCCGCGAGATTGACAAGGCCTGTCCGCCTCTGGAGGAAGGGTCTTGGGGATTGTATTATTTTTAGAGAATTAAAACATTTGAAAACAAAGGTTCCTGACACCTTTTTTCTTTTTTCTTTTTTAAAAGGCTCCTGACCCCTTTTTCCTGACCCCTTTTTCCCTTTTTTTCGAATTATTGTTTGATTAAAATAAAACCACTACCTTTTTTGAAGAAGACATTAGCGAAGTCTGTATCAGCGTCTTTCTTAAATTGAAGTTTTAATATCCCTGCAGTAGAACCAACAACAACTTTCCCGCTAAAAAAACTGATACGATTTTCAGTATTAGAAACCGCAAAAGTACTTGTTTGATCTGCAAGAATAGATCCTGAATCTGTAGCTGTTCGATGATATAAACCGACTCCAAACAATGTCAATCCAGTAGGATAATTCCATTGTACTCGACCCCAGTCTAAAGATGAACCAACTGTTGAAATCATGAAACTTATAAAATAAGTAGTATTCGCTTCTACATTCACAGATGCCTCTGTAATATCAACATAAGTTGTTGATGTTGTTACAAAATCTGAACTAACAATTCCTGTTAAACTTCCACTACTCGCCGCCTGGCTCACAAAATTCGTTCCATTAGAAGTAAGCACATTGCCGGAGGTGCCGGCCGTGGCGGGATAAGTGGCCGTGGACCAAGTCGGGGCGGCTGAAGCGCCGGAACGCAAAATCTGACCAGCCGTAGCAGTACCTGCCAGAATAGCGCCGGCTGAAGCTGTAGAATATAAAATGCCACCATTGGAAGCGGTCAGATTCGCGCCCGTGCCACCTTGAGCTAATGTTATTAAATCATTAGAGGTTAAAACAGTAGAATTAGCATTGGGGAAAGTAAAGGTTTTAGCGGTGGTAGCTGGCCCGGAAACCGTAAAGAAAGCATTGCCAACACCATAAAGAGCTACCCCGCCAACAGTGGGAGTATTGGTGCTTTCAACGTCAGTGAACCAGCCTTTGGTGATTCGTGTTCCGGTAACTCCAATTGAACCCGACATTGTTAAATCATTTGCTCCCAAAGCCAAAGCTCCACCGGATACTGTAAAACCACCAGTAGCTGTGGCTACTGTGATATTTGCCGAGCCATTAAAACTTACTCCGCCGATTGTTCGCGCTGTCGTTAGCGTGGCCGCGCTGCCAGTGGTATTTTGATTAAGTGTCGGGAAATCTCCAGCCACGGCAATTGTCAAGGCGCCGGTAGTGGTGGTTGATTTTAAAATACCGGTAGCTAAAGCGGAAGTTCCAGCTGAATAATCTGTGCCGGCAGTGGCTGCGCTCATAGCAGTGCCATTGCCTTTTAATAAACCTGTAATAGAGGTAGTGAGTGTAATGGCTGGAGTAGTGGTAGCGGTGGCTACTGTGCCGGTAAAACCGTTAGCTGAAACTACCGATACGGAAGTGACGGTGCCACTGACTGCCGGTGTGGCGCTGGTCCAGATAGTGCCATTGGATGTTAAAACATTTCCGGAAGCTCCGGGAGTAATATCGCTGGGAATGGTAATATTGGCCGAACCATTAAAAGATACGCCGTTAATAGTGCGAGCAGTGGTCAAGGTAGCGGCTGAACCGGTAGTGTTCTGGTTAAGAGTTGGGAATGAAGTAAGCGAAGCGGCTGAACCGTCAGTCAGTAAGATGGTGCCGGAAGCTCCAGGCAAAGTAATTGTCGTCGTTCCGGCGACGGCGGCGGCATTAAATATAGTTGTGCCGGAAGTAGCGCCCGCCAGAATAAGTTTGCCTGAATTAAATGTTTTGGCTCCGGTTACGGTTTGAATATCAGCCAGGACCATATCACCACCAGTCAGTGTAAAAAACTCATAAGCGGTATTACCGGCATTTCTTCTTAATACTTGGGAAGCTGTTCCAGTTATAGCAGTAACTGTATTTGTTCCATCTCCTACCAATATGCCTGTTAAAGTTGTAGCTCCTGTGCCTCCACCAGCCACAGCTAAAGTAGCAGAAAGTCCGGCGGCTGTGCCGGTAGTATTTTGGTTTAAAGTCGGAAAATCTCCAGCCACGGCAATTGTCAAGGCGCCGGTAGTGGTGGTTGATTTTAAAATACCGGTAGCTAAAGCGGAAGTTCCAGCTGAATAATCTGTACCTGAAGTGGCGACCGAAAAGGCCGAGGCGCCATTACCCTTGACTAGTCCGGTTAGGGTGGAAACGCCCGTGCCGCCTTGCGCCACAGTGACGGCCGTATTAGTGGTAAGAATAGCGGCTGAGGCATCCGGCAAGGTAAAAGTTTTTTCGGTTGTGGTGGGGCCAGTGAATTTAGTAAAACCGTTGCCCGTACCGCCGTAGGCTGAACCAATAATCGAACCTTGCCAAGTAGAGCCAGTGGACAGAGTTTTATTGGTCAAAGTATCAGTGGTGGCCCGGCCAACCAAAGTATCAGTTGCAGTCGGCAAGGTTAAGGTACCAGTATTGGAAATCGTAGCCATCACTGGCGCGGTTAAAGTTTTGTTGGTTAAGGTTTCAGCGCCAGCTAATGTAGCCAAGGTGCCAGAGGTGGGTAAAATCAGGCTGGTGTTAGCCGTGGTCGTGAAGAACAAGGTATTGGCCGCGGTAGCTAGTGGCACTAGGCCGCTATTATCCGGCAGGGTGATAGTGCGATTAGCTGTCGGGTCAGTTACGCCTAAAGTGGTTTTATTAGTATCAAAGGTGGTGCCGTCAAAAGTTAAAGTCAGGTTGCCTTGTGAATTAATGTTATAGCTGGAAATAGTCAATTCCGCCAAGGCATACTGGGAAGTAACGGCCAAAGACAAGATTACAAACAAACCAATGGCGCCTTGGCGCCAATATCTAAATAGCTTAAATTTCATCATATAATTAACAAGCTAATGATTGTAAAATGACACAAAAGGTTAATAACTATTTCAAACGCGTAAGTCCTATCTATTAAAGAGTAGCTTAATCACCTTAAATAATGAATCCTCCTTCTACCCGTCGGCAGACAGGTCGGGCAAGCGCCTTTGGCGGAAAAACTACGCCCGCATCACCCTCACCATTCATCCCCCGCCGAGGCGGGGGTATTTGGGGGCGGAGGTTGATAAGACTGACTGCTGTATTCATTATACATATAATTACGGAATACTTAAATACTATGTATAGTTAACACCTAAGGGTGACACATGGCAGGCTCAAGGGTGACACCTGTTAACTACACCTGCGTTGCCTTAATTGTAAAATATAGACCCTGAAACAAGTTCAGGATGACAAATGAATGGTTCAAATGACACCCTCACCTATGTTGTAATGACACCCCCCACCAATGTCATGCTGAACTTGTTTCAGCATCTTCTTGTTTCAGCATATTAAAATTAGATCCCAAAATAAGCCTGCCCTGTCCTGAAATAAATTCAGGACCAGTCAGGATTCAGGATGACATTTAACTAGGTGAATGGGTAAATAATAACCGCCATCATGCTGAACTTATTTAAGCACTACTTCTAACCTGTCCAGCATATACTGAGCGCGCTTTTGCCAAGTATGCCCTTGCAATAAAGTTTTTTGTTTTTTTAAATTTCCCTTAGGCCCGGCTTGCAAAGCCTTAATTACAGCGTCATTAAACTCCGCCGGCGTATCAGCCAAATAAACATAATCAGCAAACTTCTCCGCCCCGCCGGTAGTAGTGGAAACTATCGGTTTACCGCAAGCTAAGTATTGATATAACTTCATGGTGTCGGTATGACGGGTAAATTCATTAACTTTATGAGGAATAATACCGACATCAAAATTCATAAAATAAGCAGCCCATTCCTGGTACTTAATTCGCCCTAATAAATAAACATTTTTCAAATGTCCCAGTTTGGATTTAACTTCGCCGGCAAAGGTTTTCCAAACCGGCCCGGCCATAACAATTGACTTAGTGGGATTCTTGTCCGCCAAATAACGCACTAAATCCAAATCAATCCTGTCTTCCTGAATGGTGCCAATATAACCAATGGTGGGGTGCGGCAGATGCAAGATATCCCGGCCGATTAACTTAGGCGGGTCAACAAAATTTTCTAAATTCACACCGTTCGGGACGAATTCGCAGTTTATCTGCCGGTCAAAAAATTTAACCAGATTCTCAGCCGTGGTAAATATCATGTCAGCCCGATACTTTATAGTTTGATAATTCAATTTCAACCGTTCCCGTATTTTTTTATAACTGGAATGCTCCAGCCAATTATCAACCGCGTCAAATACTATGGCCTTAGCCTTAAGCTCGGTTAAGTACCCGACGGCCGTGGGTAAATAAGACCAAACTACCAGATTTTCAAAACCCAGTCTTGACAACTGGCTTTGCAACCTTTGATAAACTTTCTTTTCCGACCACCAAGCCGTTATATCGCTATAAACAAATAAACAAAAAGTCACCGCCGAACCGTCAACGCCGGGTAATTTATAGCCGGTTTTTTCAATTTCGTCCGCCCGCAGGGCCGTTAATTTATAACCAAAACCGCGCGCCATTACTTGCCCTTCCACCCCGCCGACAATATTCTGCCACCAGCCTCTAAGCGCCCGTTTAAAAGTAAACGGCAAATAATCCACAGCCATAATTTTTCTGACCCGGCCCGACAATAACAAATTATGCAAAATATGAAAATTCCGGTTTTCAATGCCGTTTTGCCAATCAACATAACTCGACATATTAAACATCACAATATCAATAGTTGGTAATGACATAGTTTTAGCTTAATTTTTTAATTTGGACAGGCCAATTAAATTGGTCGGCCACCCGTTCTAAGCCGCTTATACCGAGCTGTTTCCTTAAACCCGGACTATTTAATAATTCGCGCAAAACCATCACTAAGTCCGCCTCAACCTTTATCAATCTGCCAGCCGAACCCACGGCTTCAGGCACACCGCCGACGGCACTCGCGACCACGGCCTTACCAGCCGCCTGCGCCTCTAAATAAACTATGCCAAAACCTTCAATATCCACAGCATCACCCCGCGGCGTCAGCACAAATAAATCACACGTTTTATACCAAAGCATTAAGTCATTATCGCTAACTTCTCCTAAAAATTCAATTCCGGCACCGGTGGCTTTAGCTAATTTTTCCAAATCGTCCCGCTCAGGACCGTCGCCGATTATCAGATAACGCAAATTTGGAAATTCGCTTTGTAATTCCCCCACTGCTCTAATAACGGCAGCCACGTTTTTTCTTTTAACCAAACGCGCGATGGTTAAAATTACCGGACTGTCACTTACTTTCCAGTGACGTTTAAATTCTTCAATTTCCGTCTGGCTAATTTTATCAAATTTTAAATCTCCACACGGGTAAATTACTTGCGTGCATTCCGGCCGGGCTCCCAGGCTCACGGCCAAGCTTTTGGTAAACTCACTATTAGCCACCACCAAGCTGGCTTGAGCTAACACCTGTTTAGCTAACCAACGCTTACGTGAAGTCTGCTTTGCTAAACCTAAATCATAACCGTGAACCACCACCGCATAAGGCCAACCAAAAACTTTATTTATAAGCCATAAAGCCGTACCGATTGGTAAAATTTGACCAGCCGCCAATAAATCAGCTCCTTTAACTAATTTATAAAAAGGCACCAACCATAAAAGCGGCAGCCACCGCGGCCAAAACCAACTATTAAACAAAGGACGACGAATAACATTGGGTTCCTTAAGCGGCGAACTGATATTGGTTAAAACTGTAAGCCCGGGCAAATAAGTGGCTAAGCCTTGATAATAACGAGCCACGCCCCCGAAGCACGGCGGATAATCATTTGTAATCAGTAACCATGATTTAAATTTTGTCATATGATTATGTGGTCACGGCCGGACGGGAACGAAAAAAGTTAAGTAAAGTTTTAATCTCATCGCGGGTAATACCGCCGATTAACAATAATACAACTACATAAATTACTCCGCTAATTAAAATATTCAAAGTAAAATGCAGATAGTAGCTGAGTTCCCAAACTGTGAGCGCCAATACCAAACCAGCCAGAGCAATTCTGCTGAGACGGCTAAATAAGAAAGCTTTGTCTAATTTTATCAAGCTGGCTACCACTATCCACCCGAGAAGCATTAGAAACACGGTGCTGACCAAAGAAGCTGCGGCCGCTCCGGTCGGACCAAATCGCGGCACTAAAAATATATTCATTATAATATTAATAAGCGCGGCTAAACCAATGTTAAGGGTGTGGCGTTTTTGTTTGTTGCAAGCCGGCAGCAGCGAACCGATTGGAAAACTAATAAATAAAAACACCAAACTGGAAATTAAAATTTGCAGCGGCAGTATGGCCGCCGTATAGGCCGGATAAATAGTCCTAATTATGGGCGCGGCCAAAACCACTATACCAACAGTAACCGGCCAAGCCAGGGCGGTTAAATAAACTACACTGTGACTGAAAGTTTGGCTTAGTTTAGACGGCTCTGCTTTAAAATAATAACTGAAACCGGGAAACAATGAAGCCGCCAAAGCGCCGGGTATAAACTGCAGGGCAAAAGTAATCTTATAAGCCACACTGTAAATACCGACGGCATGGTCATTTGATAATATGGACAACAAAACTGAATCCATATAACCATAAATTCGCGTTAAAATTGCGGCTAAGGCAAAAGGCCAGGCCAAAATAGCCAGCTGGCGCCAATCAATTAAATTAAAAATCGGCCGCAGTGATAATTTAAAATATTTTTTACTGCGAGTTAAAGCATAAATTGAATTAACGGCCGCCGCCACTATCAAAGCTGCCATAAAAAAACGAAGGTCACGAGTAAAATGCGCTATTAACCAACCGGTAAGCGCCACCGTGAATTGCATTAAAATGGTGCCGTAACTTTCCCAAACTAAATTATGAAAACCGCGCAAAGTTGAATAAACAGTTAAAGTAAAAGAATCTAAAACCATCACCGCACAAGCCAAGTACACTAGCTGCTTCGTTAACTCCGGATAACCGATCAAATTAACTGCGGCTACAGCCAGACCAACTACTATTAAACTAACTATGGTTTTAAAGCCAATCACCAGGCCAAAATAGCCTTGCGCTTTAGCCGGCTCGCGGGCAATTTCACGAGTCAAAACTGAAGATAGACCCAAATCTATCAAAACACTAAAAATAGTAGTGATAGATAACGCCAACACATACTTACCGACAGCGGCCGGCCCCAGGGTTCGCGCCAAAAAAGTGAAGTATAAAAAAGAAATCACCTTTTGGGCGATTAAAGCGAAGGTAAAATAACTAGTATTGCGGGCCAAAACTCCTGGTTCACTGGTCATAGCAATATTATAACCTAAACATAAAAAAAATAACAGGCAATATTCCAACAACCCCTCACTAATGTAACGTCAATGAGGGGTTATAAATATCTTTAGTAGGACTTACGGGCTGGCCGCTTGCAGGGCGGGCGCAGCCCGACCACTCAAGCGGCTTTGGCCAATTTCTTCGTTAAAACCTCCGCTTTTCGTTCACCGTAGTTTTACTACGGCTCGCTCAAATGCTCGGTTTTGCCTCGAACTTGGCTCAAACCCGTAAGTCCTATTTAGACTATCTCTTCTGCCACTGCGGCGCGCGGCGGGCTTTTTTCAAACCATACTTTTTACGCTCTTTAACCCGTGAATCACGCGTCAGGAAGCCAGCCACTCTTAATTGTTTGCGTAAATCCTCGTTAAATTGCAACAAAACACGCGCGATGGCGTGACGCACCGCCTCGGCTTGACCTTGTTTACCGCCGCCGCTAACTTTAATCTTTAAATCAAATTTATCAATTAGTCCCAACTGCTTCAAGGGCAGGGTTAATATTTCTTGGTAAACCGGGTCAGTAAAATATGCCGCCAAGGCCTGGTCATTAACTGTAATTTGACCACTACCCTTAAACTGTAGCCAAACTCGAGCCACCGCTTCTTTGCGACGACCCACGCTGCTTATAAAATCACCGTTGCGACGTGTTGCCACTTCAGATTTAATCGCTTCGCTCGTTAAACTAACGGGTTTAACTTCCAAGCGTCGCTTAACCATCGGTTTGGCCACCGGTGTAGCGGCGACACGCTTAACCTTGGACGCACCTGCCTTAACTGATTTACTGGGTTTAGCTGAACTAGTCTTAAGAGTCATAATTATTTTTCAGTTTCACTATAAGTTTTTAAATTAGTAAGCAAACGAGCGCTCAAACGATTTTTAGGCAACATCAGCTTAACCGTGTGCCTAAATAATCTTTCCGGTTGTTTGGCCCACCATTCGCCCAAAGACATCTTTTTTATACCGCCTGGATAACCAGAAAAACGATAATAGATTTTAGTATCCAGCTTAGTGCCGGTAAACCCTAAACTTGATAAGTTAGTTACCACCACTTTTACATTGGGCGCCACGTTATACTTAAAGCCCGGCTTATTTTTGCCGCGCAGTAAAATTGCCACTTGGCTGGCCAAACGGCCAAAAACTTTTCCTTTGGCATCAATCTTAATAATTTCGGCAACCGGTTGATTAGGTTTCATACCCAGTATATCAACTTGGCTTAACCACCCTCGCGCGAGCGTGGTTAGACCAGAATAAATGATTAAATGATGTTAGATAAGACATAAAGTTATAATAGCCGGTGGTTAAGGCGAGCGCCTGCCCGACGGCCGGCGGGCTAGCCAAGTTGTATTACTGGGCATACCCAGTGACAATAACTTCACTAGGCACTTTAGACGAGCCAAGTGAAAAAGAAATTAAATTAGTTAAACCTGAAATCATAGTTTTATAAATGGGGATTAATATCAAGTGCCAGGACGAGCCCAGACAGCAAGAATAGTCAAAAGATTGGGGTTGGTGCTGCTCGTTGCCGATGAGAAGTATACCGCTGGAGCGATGTCCAGTACCGAGCTTGCTCTGGTGCTGGGCGAGTATAGTTAAGTTTTGTTACTGGGCTTAAATTAAACAAAAGAAATTTGCGCCATGGCCGCCTGATCACCCGCCCGGCGGCTTAGTTTAACTATGCGGGTGTAGCCACCCGGACGTTTGTCATAACGCGGCGCTATTACCTCAAACAGCTTACGGACAGCGCCAACAGTGGGTAATCGCTTTAAAGCTAAACGCCGGTTGGCTAAAGTAGGTTTTTTGGCCAAAGTCACCAAACGTTCCACATAAGTACGTGTTACCTTAGCCTTAGCCTCAGTGGTTTTAATTGATTCGTACAATATCAAACTGTTAGCCAAAGCCTTAATCAGGGCTAAACGCGGTGCCGCCTTACGGTCTAATGTTTTACCAACCTTACGATGTCTCATATCCAGTAACAATAACTTCACTAGGCACTTTAGACGAGCCGAGTGAAAAAGAAATTAAATTAGTTAAACCTGAAATCATAGTTTTATAAATGGGGATTAATCTTAAGTGCCGGGGGCGAGCCCAAGCACCAAGAATAGTCAAAAGATTGGGATTGTCTACCACTCGCTGCCGATAAAAATATACCGCCGGAGCGATGTCCAGCACCGAGCTTACTCTGGTGCTGGGCGAGTATAGTGAAGTTTTGTTACTGGGCATATCCAGTATATCAACTTGGCTCAACCACCCCAGCGCGAGCGTGGTTAGACAAGAATAAATGATTAAATAATTTTAGATAAGACATAAAGTTATGATACGGAGTGGCTAAGGCGAGCGCCTGCCCGACGGCCGGCGGGCTAGCCAAGTTGTATTACTGGGCATAGTTTAAACTTCCTTTTTGGGACGACCGCGTTTTTTAATTATCTTATCCGGCTCAAGGGATGTAACTTCATCTTCAGCCAACACCGCCGACTGCGCCTCGGCCTTAATTTCCGGGACTTCATCACCTTTTATAAAAGCGAAATGGTCAATCAAAATAGCGCTGGCTTGCTTGACCGCTTCCAGTGGGGTTAGACCGCCGTCGGTTTCAATATCCAAAGTTAATTTGTCATAATTGGTAATTTGGCCAACGCGCACGTTTTCCACACTATAACCGACCCGACGCACCGGCGTATAAGCAGCGTCTACAGCAATTACGCCAATATCGTGTTTTTCATCTTCGCGACTCTCTACCGGCACATAGCCCCGCCCTTGCTCAGCAAAAAATTCAATTTCTAAAACAGCTTTTTTATCTGTCAGAGTGGCTATAACCAAATCCTTATTCAAAATCTCAACATCGCTATTTCCGGTAATGTCAGCGGCGGTTACTACTTTTTCACCACTGGCTTTTAAATTAAAGGCTACGCGTTCGTTACTGAAAACTTTAAGCCTTAACTGTTTAATATTCAATAAAATATCAACCACATCTTCCTTAATATTCGTCATCGTGGAAAATTCATGCTCCACCCCGGAAATCCGGACAGCCACCACGGCGGCCCCCGGCAAAGAAGACAGCAAAACTCGGCGCAAGGCGTTACCCAAAGTTGTACCGTAACCAGGATAGCACGGTTCAATTACAATTGAAGCGTGATTGTTGGCGCCGGTCATTGTGACAATTTTTTGGGGCAAAGGTAATTTTTCCATACTATTTAAATAAATATCATCAAAGTAAAATTAGCGTGAATAGAATTCAACAATTAATTTAATGTCAAATGGTTGCTGAATTTGTTCCGGGTTAGGCAAAGCCAATAACTGCCCTGTAAATTCCTTAGCCGCCCGGGCCAACCAATCATATTGTACCATGACTTGCGCCCAATTCTTTTCCAATTCTTTAAAATAGCTTTTGCTGGAGCTAGATTTATCTACGGCTATGATCTGGCCGACTTTAACTTGATAAGAAGGAATATCAACTTTTTTATCATTAACCAAAATGTGTCCGTGATTAACCAGCTGTCTGGCGGCCGCCCTGGTTTTAGCTAAACCAAGACGAAAAACTAAATTATCCAAACGTGATTCCAGCAGTTGCAGCAAAACCACGTCAGTCGCACCCTTATGACTAATGGCTGTTTCATAATAATTACGAAACTGCCGTTCTCTAATGCCATAAACCCAACGGGCCTTCTGTTTTTCCCTGAGCTGCAAGCCATAACCAGTCAATTTAGAGCGGCCCTTCACGCCATGAACACCCGGCGGATAATTACGTTTAACCAGCGGACACTTGTCAGTATTACACAAGCGTTCGCCCACGCGGCGACACATATGATGTTTTGGCCCGGTAGATCTTCCCATAATAAATTATACTCGACGCGGACGCGGCGGACGGCAACCATTGTGTGGTACCGGCGTAACATCCTTAATTGATAAAACATTCAAACCGTTGGCATAAAGCGCACGGATAGCCGCTTCACGGCCAACTCCCACCCCTTTAACAAAAACATCTACATCTTTTAAGGCATACTCGCGAACCCGCTCAATGGCGGTTTTTACGATAACACCAGCGGCATACGGTGTGGCCTTTTTAGGGCCCTTAAAACCTACTTGGCCGGCTGAGCAATTAACTAAAACTGAACCAGTTTGATCAGCTAGAGTAATAACCGTGTTGTTGTAAGTAGCCAAAATATGAACCCGCCCCCGGGTAACTTGACGCTTTTTGCGACTCCGGCGCTTAGCCGCAGTCGCCGTGGCCGCTTGGTCGGTAGTGGCAGCTTTGTCTTTTTCTGTGATAATTTTAGTTTCTTCTGTCATAAATAGAGATTTAGGTTTTTTGCGCCGCCGGTTTACGGCCACTGCCCATAGTACGACGAACATTGCCGCGCACCGTCCGCGAATTAGTTTTGGTTCTCTGACCCCGAACCGGCAAGTGTTTGGCGTGTCTGGAACCGCGATAGGAACCAATCTCGCGCATACGTCTGATGTTCATCATAACTTCCCGCCGCAAATCGCCTTCCACTTTATAAGTTTTTTCAATAAATTCACGCAGACGATTGACCTGCTCTTCCGTCAAATCGGCAGTCCGAATATTAGGGTCAATTTTGGTTTGCGCTAAAACTTTCTGCGCTAAAGGCAAACCAATACCATAGAGATAGCCCAGGGCAATTTCTATGCGTTTATTATTCGGTAAATTTACACCAGCAATACGCGCCATAAAGAAAATCAAAATGTAAAAATAAAAATTAAAAATTAGCCTTGCCGTTGCTTGTGCTTGGGATTAGAACAAATAACTACCAATCGTTTATGGCGGCGAACAACCTGACAGGCGGCACAAATTTTTTTCACCGAAGCGCGAACTTTCATACCCAGTAACAATAACTTCACTAGGCACTTTAGACGAGCCTAAGTGAAGAATGATTTAGATTAATTAAAGGTGAAATCATAGTTTTATAAATGGGGATTAAGCTTAAGTGCCAGGACGAGCCCAGACAGCAAGAATAGTCAAAAGATTGGGGTTGGTGCTGCTCGTTGCCGATGAGAAGTATACCGCTGGAGCGATGTCCAGTACCGAGCTTGCTCTGGTGCTGGGCGAGTATAGTCAAGTATTGTTACTGGGATAATCAATTAATAACGATAAATAACTCTGCCTTTTGACAAATCATAAGGCGTCATCTCCACTTTTACCCTATCGCCCGGCAGTAATCTAATTTTAAACATTCTCATTTTACCCGAAAGATGGGCCAGAATAACGTGGCCATTGTCGAGGAGCACCCGAAAAGTGGCCGCCGGCAATAACTCTTCCACCACGCCTTCCACTTCTAAAAAGCCTTTAGTGTTGAATTGTATATTGGCGTCTTGATTATTGGTTTCAGCTGACATTTATAGAACTTAGGAGGATCTCCAATTATAATTTTCTAAAAAAACAAGAACTCGAATAGTAGTTAGATTTAACATTCGAGCCTAGAGGACTCTAAGTTAAGCTTTGCTTGAACATTTATAATGCTACTCTAGTATAGAAGTTTTTCCATCAATGTCAAGTGTGAACTTGATCAAATTAGGGTTCGTTGGTAATTTTTCTCTAATCTTAGCCAAAAAAGCTGGATGGATACTAATCATAGAAGAACTAACTCCGGTTTGTTTTCGCAGCCAACTATTAGCCTCATTCAGGTTTAAGTCTGCTAAACGATTCTTCCAGTCAACCACTGGAAAATGCCGATAAATACTAAAAACTACACTGACGGGCAGGTTCAGGCCTCTTTCCGATTTATCTGGCTGATAATTCCCCCACATAATAGTCAAGCTCTCCGGCACTATCAAATAATCAACCGGCATATTTTGTTTCACGAATTTGTCCAGGCTGGCGCGTAAATCTTTTTCCGCGGCCGCTATATTTTGTTTACCCACTGAATAAACTCTATAACCGCTGCGTTCCAAAGCTGACCAATCTTCCCCGGCTTGCAATTGCCGACCGGCCACCAGCCAAGAGTTCGGGCTACCGCCGGTTAAATCCAAACTAATATGAAGCGAAGTAGCTAAACTTAATTTATCAGTCTGGGGAGTTATTTTAACTACCGCCGTTGGCCATAAACTAATAAACACTCCGGACACTAAAGTCACCACTAATAACCAAAACAAATAAAAGGCCAGACTTGACCATTTGCCTAAATGGGGCTTAAAAAAATTGTCGCTGGTCTGCCAGCCAAGTTTAAACAACATACGGCTGGTTTAAACCTTAACTACTGCTTTAATTCGTCTGACACCGGCCGCTACCGCCTCTTCTTTCAGAATCCTAAAACTGCCAATTTGCCCAGTGTGCTCAACATGCGGCCCGCCGCAAATTTCCGCTGAGTAATCACCCACAAAATAAACCTTAATTTTGTTTCCCAGTTGCGAATATTTATATTCAAACAAACCAATGGCGCCGCGCGTCTTGGCTTCGGCCACGCTTAATAATTCAAAATGAACCGGCAAGTCTTGCTTAATTTTATCATTGACTATTTGTTCAACCTGCATTATTTCAGCCGGCGACATTTTAGCGGCATAAACAAAATCAAAGCGCAAACGTTCGGCCGTAATATTGCTGCCTTTTTGCGCGACTTCGCCCCCGAGGACGTCACGCAAAGCTTGATGCAACAAATGCGTGGCGGTATGCAGCTTAACGACTTCTTCCGAATGGTCAGCTAACCCGCCCTTAAACATTCCCGCCGAAGCGGTGCGGGATAATTCTTGGTGTTTTTTAAATTCACACTCAAAACTCTCTCGTAGCTCATTATGGTATGTCTTAGCTGTCGAATAACCTAAGATGGCTATTTGCTCCTCCGCTAACTCATAAGGAAAACCATAATTCTGATAAAGATCGAAAATCAACTTGCCTAAATCTTGTATAGCTGCCCCCGGTCCGCTTGCTCTACCTCCAGTTCTTAATTGTACAGAAATAATACGCTCAATCTCTGGGAGTTGCTTCTTAAAATAATTCAAACCGTGATCCAACGTTTCCTCAAATTTTTCTTCCTCACCTTTGATAATTCTGAAAATATCAACTGAACGCCCCACAAGTTCAGGGTAAACTTGGGCGTAGGTGGTAACTACCTGCCCGACCAGATCCTTAAGCCAATGTTCTTTAAGATTCAACAGACGGGCATAAACCATGGCCCGCCGCAGCAGCCGCCGCAGCACGTAGCCGCGGTCCTTGTTAGACGGCTCCACGCCGTCACTCACCATGAAGACGGCAGCTCTGGCATGGTCAATAACCACCCGCGCCTTGCACAATTCTACTTCGGATATAACATCCTGGTTCAAACCTATGACGTCAAACATGGGCTTGAACAATTCAGTATCGAATACCGAACGCTGACCTTTGAGCACGGCCAACGTCCTCTCCAAACCCATGCCGGTATCAACATTTTTTTGTTTCAATGGAACAAACTCATATTCTACTTCCTCATCATTTTTGACTTTTCCCGCCAAAGGCGGGTCCGCCTCTGGCGGAGACTTTCCCACGACCTGAGCTCGGGACGAAGGTTGACTTTTGACTTTTTTATTGTATTCCATAAACACATCATTCCAAATTTCCACATAGCGACCACAATCACAGTTGGGATGACAAGGCTCATGGCCGCTCCAGCCTGAAGCGTGCTGTTTTTTATCAGGCAAATTTAAAATATCATAAAACATTTCCGTATCCGGCCCGCACGGTCCGGTCTGTCCAGCCGGCCCCCACCAATTTTTGCTTTTGTCATAAGTAAAAATCCTCTGCTCTTCATTTATCCCTTGCTGATAATCACCCACCCCAGCCGACAATCTAGCGTTGGCAAAGGCCGCTTGCCAGTGTTTAATACTTTCCTCGTCGCGCGGCGCGTCTTTATCACCCGCAAAAACTGATACATAAAGCTGCGCCGGGTTTAAATCAAGCCAGCTTTTACTGGTTAAAAATTCAAAACTCCAGGCTATAGCTTCTGTTTTAAAATAGTCGCCAAAACTCCAATTGCCGAGCATTTCAAAAAAAGTCAAATGGCGATTATCACCAACCTCGTCAATATCACCGGTACGAATACATTTCTGAATATTAGCTAATCTTTTACCACCGGGATGCTCTTCACCGAGTAAATAAGGTACCAATGGGTGCATACCGGCAGTAGTGAATAAAACTGTCGGATCGTTTTCCGGCAATAGAGAAGCCGAAGGAATAATCGTATGTCCCTTGGCTTTAAAAAAGTCTAAAAATTTTTGACGTAATTCGTGAGAACTTACCATAAATGTTTTAAATCCCGATTTAATTTTGCAGGAGTTGACAGTTTATCTAACCATTGTTTGTAAATTC
>JACRFM010000079.1 GCA_016234305.1 Candidatus Kerfeldbacteria bacterium | reverse complement strand
GCAAGAAGTCATAGTCGGCCATAACTGAATTTTCCACCACCGCTTGGGCCAGGCGCTCAGTACTCATGCCAGAAGCCTCCAAAGATTCCAAGGCTAAAGCCAAAGTTGAGATATGTTCGGCTTTAGCTACAGCCACCACGTGCCTGGCCGACAGTACCAATTTGCGCAAATTCCATTTCTTTTTTTCTCCTAAACCAACTAACAAAATCTTGCCCTTGGGGCTGCGGGATAAAACTTTAATCTCGTTATCCTTGCCGGTAAATTCCTTGGCCTTGAAATAGCGGCCGACCTGCTTTTTGTCTGGCGCGCGAAGCTGTCGCCAAAGCGGGTGACTGTCGGGTTTGTCTTTAACAAAATAACTGAGTACCAAGGCCTCCACCGCCGGGCGCGACTTAATGTCTTTTACTTGAAACTTCATAACTGAAAAAATTTAATAATACGCCTACTACTACTATACGTGGCCTAGAGTAATTTATCAAATGAAAAAGGCGACCTCGATTGTGAGAATCGCCCAACTTTGCGGTGCCGATAGGAGTCGAACCTATGCTTTCTCCGTAACAGGAGAGTCCTGGGCCACTAAATGACGGCATGTCTCATGGTGAGGACTTGCGCTAGAAAGCTTGGACAACCTAATTTTGACTGTTCCAGGTTATCCGCGGCCGTTGCACCGCTTCGCCATGTAATGTTATAAGGTTAGGTTTTACAAAGAACGATATTACTTTGGTAAGCTAACCGGATTCGAACCGATGACCTTTCCCTTGGCAAGGGAACGCTCTACCAACTGAGCTATAGCCTACTGTCTCCATGGAGGGAAGAAATTGTGTAGTGGCATCTTAACAGAAACAAAAATAGAGTCAAGCCTGAACTACACAAAGTACCATTTACCCTTTCGCGCGAAAGGGTAAATGAAGATGGTTTAGTAATTGTTCTTAGGCGGCAGTTTGAGAACTGCCGGGCGGCTGAGTTGAAGCTTAGCCAAAGCCTCCAAAACACCGGTTACAAGATTGTAAAGCTCATCACGGTTCACACCCTGTTTTGTAGCCAGCGACAACACATATTCCTCCACTTTAACATAATCGCGCCTCATCTCCTCGTTCAGATTGCCCCAAGAAATACCTTTAAACGCCTGGGCGTATTTTTCCTCGTACGGCAACTTACCCAGCAACATTAATACGGCCAAGCCTGGATAGGAAAGATATTTCTGCCAATATGAACCATTGTCATTAGAGGTAATCTCATTTGTCTCCAAATTCCAACTGACATCATAAGTCTTTTGACGCGCCGATGAATGCACGTGGGCATTATGCTCGTCCACCAACTCCACCCGGCCATCGGCTATGGCACCAAGTGCTTCATACACTTTTATTCGTGGTGGCAGTTTCCAAAGCATATAAATTAATTTCCTAGCCACGTAACCAGAGTAATGCTACCACAGCCGCTAAGAAAATGGTTACAAGTAACTCTCCGCGTGAAAGATAGCCAATCGGCCCCCGAACTGTAACTGTGCGTAAGGGATAAAAAGGCCACCACTCCGCACTGTCGAGCGCGTCAAGCACAAGGTGGCTGCCATACCCCAAAACAAACGCCAAACTGGCGACCCCTCCCAATGCTATACATACTGCCGTGACCAACCCGAACAACCAAATGCTGTGAAAATAGTTTCGCTGACAGCCGTAGGGATCATCATGTGACCTCACGGTACGCCAAAACATGCCCCAGCTACGGAATACTCCAAAACGAAAATAAGGAACGAGGTGATCAAGGTCTGGAAAAAGTGCCCCTACCAAAGCCGCGGGTAGTGAATTTGCCATCTCACCTATTGCTAAACCACTCAAAATATGCGCTGAAATAAACATATCGTTACCTACCTAGTATTTTAAGAAAGATGTTTAATAGCGGCAGTTTCCGCATCATAACTACTCAATAAACTTAAACCGCGGCACTTGTTGGCCGTCTTTGGCCACCGTGGCAAAAAACATCGCAACCGGCCGCACCCAAAAGTAAGGCTCATCCTTGCGTTTACCAGTAATGTGACGATAAATCACAAACTCCTCCATAGTTTCACTATGGAGCGCTTGGCCGATTACCTCAACAATGTCACCCTTAAAATGCTGATACTTGCCTGGTTTAACTTCCATAAATTTTAGTTATGAAGATTTAACTGATGCTGTAATTATACACTTCACGTGAACCTCTTTTGAGAGGAACTGACCGCCCTCGCGGGAGACCCAAAATTTTTTCGCCACCAATAATCACTTTATCACCATTGAGCACTCAATGCGGGATTAAATACTTTTACTCTCGATCTCTACCCAGTCAACGTTCCCTGTTCTGGAATCAAATGTTGGTTTATAAATTCTCATCCTCGGAGATAAAACTTTATCATAGGGCGAGTACGTTTTCCGTTTTAGCTCCCTCTCCTTTGGCGCAAATGTATAGTGTTTTAGAGCAGAACGATGAGTGTCGCCGTAGATAATTACTACTGGGCCTTTAATTTCTCGCCCGGATAATTCCTCTAAAGCTTCAGGAACCATTAAATCCCGGTAATCTGCAAGATTATATAAAAATTGTCCAAGTGGATTATCTTTCCTGCCGACAAATTTATCAGTTTGCTCATTAAAATAATCAGCTACTCTTGAGAGGGATGCAAGACTGCCGGAGGCCATAGCCCCAATCATACCGCCAAGAAATGCACGCCGAGAAACCTTTTTCTGCATAAACTCACCAAGCTTTTTGCGGAGACCCAGAGCGATTAGAGAAGCGGGCAAGCCAGCCTAAATTAAAGTTTTTAAATTTTGAATTTGTCCGTCATTCTCGTAGGCAGCGGTTACATCTTTAAAGTATTCTTATCAACTTGCGCCTTCCGATG